>JAIRRG010000032.1 GCA_031256095.1 Desulfobulbaceae bacterium | reverse complement strand
CGTGGCGGACGACTGGGAAGACCTGGCGGAGCGGATGCTGGGCACCCGCCTGCCCCTCAACGATCTGCCCGAATGGCTGTCGGGCCGCGCGCCCGAGCAGGCATCCGGCTGGCGGATCGAATACCGCGAATACCAGAACGATGCCGCCGACGCCCTGCCCACCTTGATCGAGGCCAGGCGTGGCGATATCGGCTTGCGGCTCAAGATAAGCGAATGGACTATCGCGCAATGAGCGACTGGCAACGAAGCTGGCCGGCGCCCGCCAAAATCAATCTCTTTTTGCACATCGTAGGGCGTCGGCCCGATGGCTATCACCTGTTGCAGACGGTATTCCGCTTCCTCGATTTCGGCGATGAATTGCGCTTTGCGCCGAGAGACGATGGCGCCATCGTGCTGGCAACACCGCTACCCGGCGTGCCGCCGGAAACCGATCTGACCGTGCGCGCGGCCCATGCGCTGCGCACGCGGGCCGGCATCACCGCTGGTGTCACCATTTCGCTGAACAAGCGTTTGCCGCTGGGCGGCGGGCTGGGTGGCGGCAGTTCCGATGCCGCAACCACCCTGATCGCCCTCAACCGTCTCTGGCGCTGCGGTTTGACGACAGGCGAGCTCCAGGCACTGGGGCTTGCGCTTGGCGCGGATGTCGCTGTTTTCGTGCATGGCCGCTCGTGCTTCGCGGAAGGCATAGGCGAACGCTTTACCGATATTGCGCTGCCGCCGGCCTGGTATCTGGTCACGACTCCCGATGCAGCCGTGCCGACAGCCGAAATTTTCCGCGCCCCCGATCTGCGCCGCGACACGCTGGTCATCGCGCCGGGCCAGTGGCAACCTGGTCAGGGCGGCAATGATCTGGAAGCTGTCGCCTGTCGCCTGTATCCAGAAATTCGCCGCCATCTGAATTGGCTGCGGGCGCGCGGCCCGGCGCGCATGAGCGGATCCGGCGCCTGCTGCTTCGCCGAATTCGGCAGGGAAGAAGAAGCGCGGGCTGCACTGGCCGCCCTGCCGGCCACTATGCGCGGATTTGTCGCCCGGGGAGTAGACTTTCATCCCCTCTTTACCCCGCCCCATGAAACTTCATAGATGTTAATTGTGGTCTATCCCCTAATATTTTCTTACCTCCAACGTTAGACTCTATATGTTTCGCCGAATTATTTAAGGAGAAATAATGCGATTCACATTCATTGTCTTGGCAATAACTTTCCTGGCTCTACTGACTGGCTGTGCGTCATCCTCTTCGGCATACAAAGAAAGCTTTTCGGAAGTGCGTATTTCATCTGACCTCAAAAAGGCTCTAGTGGTTGGAAATGGCAAATACAACTGTGAGTTAGATATCCCAGCCCCGTTGTCATCAGCGATGAATTCTTCGCTGAAAGAAGGCATCAGTTTGCTGTTTCCAAATGATGGTGCGATGGCATTTTACGTTAACAAAGATGGGGCGATTATTGGCCATTTTTCCGTTATTTTGTCAGATTCGTTTTTTCAAGACCATGAGGACTTGAAGCAAGTAGCCAAGAATATCGGCTTTTCTCATGGTCAAATTTATTCACTGAAAGGGCGAACCGAGGTGGTGCAAGATGGCAAGCCAATACCTCGGTACGCTGGCTGGTCGGATACGAATGCTAAGAAATACACAAAAAATCTAGGTGGTGTTTTTTACCTACCGTTATCTATAACAGGTCGGCGGCTCTTTAATAAAATACCTGAGACAATGCAGGGCGCTGGTTATCAAAAGCTGGATCAGCGTTACACAGTAGTGGTCGTAGACACCGTAGACACTCGAGCAACAAAAGTTGGCTTGCTTGGGCCTGCTGCTGTCATACTGGGGGGAGGAGCTTGTATCGCTGCATGGCAGATATGCCTTGCTGCATCCTTGCCGATGATGGGGCTAAAGCCATAGATAATAGAGGTCAGACCCCTATTACGCAGCAATGAAATTTCATAGATTTTAATTGTAGTCTGTCCCCTATTACTTGTCCTATTACTCTATTACTCTCTTTGCGCCACTTTTTAAAAGGGTAATCCCATGCTTTCACTTGCTTTGCCTAAAGGCAGCCTTGAGGAACAAACATATAAGCTGTTTGATGCCGCCAACCTGAAACTTTCTAAACCGGAACGCGGCTACAACCCCACCATTGACGACCCGCGAGTCGACAAAGTGAAGATACTGCGACCGCAGGAAATCCCCGTCTATGTCACATCGGGCGACTTCGATTTAGGCATTTCGGGCCGTGACTGGGTAATTGAAAACAAGGCCGATGTCGTTGAGATTGCCGAACTGCCTTATGCAAAAACCGGCACTGGCACCGTGAAAATGGTGTTGGCCGTCTCTGACACGACCTCGATACAATGTGCCCGCGACATTGCGCCTGGCAGCCGCATAACGACAGAGTTCCCTAACATCACGCGATCATACTTTGAGCAGCTTGGAATTCCCGTAGAAATCTTTTTCAGCTATGGCGCGACGGAGGCAAAAGTTCCTGATTTTATGGACGCGCTTGTCGACCTCACGGAAACCGGGACAACACTTAAGCTTAACGGTCTGCGTATTATTGAGACGATTCTTGAATCTACGACTCGCCTGTTTGCGAATCGCGCCTCTTGGGAGAATCCTGAAAAGCGTAAGGCAATGGAAGAAATTCGCACCTTGCTTTTAGGCGCAATCGAAGCCAGAGGGCGCATCTTGCTGATGATGAACACGCCTGCCGAATGTCTTGATGCCGTCATCGCGGTATTACCCGCCATGAAGCGTCCCACCATCAGTCAGCTACACGGCTTGAGCGGCTACTCACTTACCACCGTCGCCGATAAATCAAGCGTGAATATCCTCATACCCCTCCTGAAAGCCGCAGGAGCAGAGGATATCCTGGAATTACCGATCAATAAAATCGTGCGCTAACGCATCGATGACCTGACTGTCCGTGAATCTCGATTTCTTCATCTGTAGAACTCCCATAACGAGAAAATTCTACTTCTGAATCCTGCGAATTATTGGGGGGATTACCGTTAGAACGGCTACTCGTAATGCGTCCACATGCGCAGCACCTTAACTGTACGCTCAGCTTCCAACACTTGATAGACCAAACGATGCTGGATGTTGATTCGCCGAGAATAAGCGCCAGCAAGATCCCCGACCAACTTCTCGTATGGAGGTGGCGCCTGAAATGGATTCTGCGCAACCACAGCAAGCAAGGACTGCGCCTTGTCTTTGAGGCCAACGGAGCCAAGCTTACGTGCGTCTTTTTGGACTTGCTTAGTAAAAACGATGCGCCAACTCACCAGTCAAGCTCCGAGGAGCAGGACTCAATAGGCTCTGCCATACCGGCCTTGATGGACTCGCGCATGCCCGGTACCGACAACAGGAAAAGAGTTTCCTGAATGGCGTCCCAATCCTCGGCTGA
>JAIRRG010000177.1 GCA_031256095.1 Desulfobulbaceae bacterium | reverse complement strand
TAGTTTTTAGCAATTTCAAATGCCCTTTCGGAAGTATCTACATTTACTGTAATTCCAACTAAATCAGGTTTATCTGTCAATTCAATTTTTCCGATATTTTCATCCTCAATCCAAACAGTATGCTCTTTCGGAGTGAGCGTGGCGATGGTAACAAGTGAAAGAGGAGGCGACATTAATCTTTTAAATGCCGAGTCCATTGGTCGCAGGCTCATTCTTGGAGAAATCAATTTTATGTTCATTTTTCTCTATTTTCGTTTTCGGTATGCGCTGTCCCCCGCTTGCAGGTAACGGCGAGCGGCTTGTTAGCAGCAGCCCATTTGCTTCGTTTTCCATTTCTTATTCTTTTTATTCTGCAATGTATTTTATTATTCCTTGGTCTCCATAGTAAAAAAAACTCTCATTTTTCGGTGAAAATTGAATTGTTTTGTCATGACGAATTTCTAATGTTTTACTATCAAGCCAACTCGCCGTAACAAATTTTCCTTTTCCGTGAAAATAAAATACTGAGCCTCCTCCACGTACCTCGTCAAACACCCATGTCATCATCGAACTTGTATTTTCGTATTCGCCATTTATGTAATTTTCATTTATTTCGAAATATTTTTTTCTGTCGGGGGCAACTATCGTCAATAGACGAACTTGATTAAATTCAAATTTTGGTCGTACTCTACGCTTAGGTTTTTCTTTGTTTGTTGAAATTTTCAGCAAAAATTTTTCAAGTTCTTTTTGTCTGTTTTCTACGTCTTTGTTATTTGCTCCAAGTTCTTTCCACTTGATAAGGTCGTTAGCACTTTCTATAATATTTTTTACTTGGTCATAAATTTTTTGGTCAAGAGATTTTGTTTCCCATTGAGCCATTGCAAGTCCGAACAAGCTGTCATTTCGCTCGTCATAATCCTCAAACATTTCAGAAAAATCCTCTTGAATTTTTTTGGAAATGTCTTTTGGGCTTTCTCCTTGATTGTATAAATCAAAAAAACTTTGATAAATGTCTTGGAAAATGTCGTTTCCGTTTATTTTCGTACTCCAAGTTCCCATTTCTATATTATTTTTCGTTTCTTTTTCTACTACGTTGTCGGCTCGCCCGGGTTGCTGCTAACGGCGCGGCGGGTTGGCGATGTGGAGCGGAGACGGCGCTTGCGCCAACATAGCGGCATATCGCCAACCCGCAGTTAGGCGAAGTCCGCGAAGCGGATTTTGCCTAACGGTGTAATTGGCGCATGTTTTGTTTTTTTATCATCTTTCGCAATACGGCACAAGTCGTTATTTTTCAATTACTTTTTCTTGCCGCGCGTTGCGCATTTTGTATTGTCGTTATTGCGTCAATACAGATTCGACAATACGAAATGCGCATATCATAGCTTGTCTAGCGGGCTTGTTATTTTCCGTAGGCTGTTATTGGTTACGCTTGCATAAATAAGAGTCGTTTTAAGGCCTTTATGCCTCAAAAACTCTTGAACGAAGCGGATATCTGTCCCCTGCTCCAATAAATGCGATAGCTATGCCGCAAGCTGTGCTTCAGCTGATGGTGGTTCAGTGTCGATTACAAACTGATCACCGTGGCCTCGCAAGCAAGTTTGATCAATTCAACAGCGGTGCCCATGCGGGCGCCCTCGATCAGATCACTTTCGCTGATACCGCGCGCCTTGGCGCAGGGCGTGCAGGCCAATACCGGCACCGAGTTGGCTTGCAGGTAGGTCATCAAGTCGTCGGCGATGTCGCCGGTGGCGGCGCGCAGGTTATCGAGTAATCCTTTTTTCGCCAAATAAACCGCCTCGTCAAGGAGGAACAGTGTGACGTTTTTGCCTTCTCGGTGGGCGACCGTCGCCAGATGGATGGCTCTCGTGGCGCGATTCGGATTGTCGGTGCCGCAGGCGATGGTGATAACGACGTTGTTGGTCATGGTCATCTCCTCTGTTCATGGGAAGGCCGCCCGGGAACGGGATGGGCTTAAGCAAGCAAAGAGCCGTTTACCTTTCAGATAAACGGTTGCGACGGTAAGAAAAGGCAATATAGTTACCAGACGCCGCTGTCGCCAGTATTTTTACCCGAACAAAGGGAGAAGGAAGGATGGATTTCACGCCAAAATGGCTGGCCTGGGAAATTACCCGCCGCTGCAATTTCGCCTGCGTCCATTGCCGTTCCTCTTCCGATCTGGTAGCCGCCCAACATCCGGATGTCCCCTTTTCCGAAGCGAAACGCATTCTTGCCGACATCGCCGCTTTTGCCAGCCCGGTCGTGGTGCTCTCCGGCGGGGAACCGCTTTTGCGTGAGGATGTCTTTGCCATCGCCCGTCATGGCGACGCCCTTGGCCTGCGCATGTGCCTGGCGACCAATGGCAGCCTTGTCGATGAGGAAATCTGCCGCGACATAGTGAAATCAAACGTCAAAATGGTATCGTTGAGCCTTGATGGCGCCGACCCCGAAAGCCACGACGATTTTCGCGACCAGCCAGGGGCTTTTGACGGCGTCATGCGGGCCATCGAACTGTTTCGCGGTCACGGCATCCCCTTTCTCGTCAATTCCAGCTTCACCAAACGCAACCAGGTGGAAATTCCACAGGTATATCGGCTGGTCAAGAGCCTCGGCGCCACCGCCTGGTACATGTTCATGATCGTGCCGACCGGGCGCGGCGAGGAGATCATGAACGAGCTGATCCCGGCAACAATGTATGATGAAATCCTCGCCTGGCATTACCGGACGGAAAAAGAGGCAAACGAACTGCTGATGCGCCCGACCTGCGCCCCGCACTACTACCGTGTCGTTCGCCAAATGGCCAAGGAAGACGGCGAGCGTTTCACCCAGCGCAGCCTGAAATTTTCCACGGGAGGCTCGAAAGGATGCCTGGCCGGTCAGTTAATTTGCATGATTGATGTCGATGGCCAGGTCTTGCCGTGCAGCTACTTCCCGCTGCCAGCAGGGAATATCCGGCGGCAAAGCTTTCGCGAAATTTGGGATAATTCTGAACTGTTCCGGCAGCTTCGGGATTTTTCGCGCTACGAGGGCCGCTGTGGCCGCTGCGAATATATCCAGGTCTGCGGCGGCTGCCGCGCCCGCGCTTACGCGGTGACCGGGAACTATCTGGCGGAAGAGCCGTTTTGCTCCCATCAGCCGGGCGGCAGGCGGGCGGCGTAAAAAATTTCAAGGAGACAGCCATGAATGAAACTTTTTTGCAGGCTTGCCGCGGTGAGAAGACGGACTATACCCCGGTATGGATGATGCGTCAGGCCGGGCGCTATCTCCCGGAATATCAGAAGGTGCGGGGAACGATCCCTTTTCTTGAACTGTGCAAGCACCCGGAACTCTGCGTCGAGGTGACTTTGCAACCGCTCAGGCGCTTTGCCATGGACGCGGCCATCCTCTTTTCCGACATCCTCATCCCAATTGAGGCGATGGGCGCGGAATTGTCTTTTCATGAGGGCCAAGGGCCGATCATCGCCAATCCCTGCCGCGACGCCGAAACGGTGGAACAGTTGAAGATCGCCGACCCGGAACAGGATTTACCTTTCGTCCAGGAAACCGTTCGCCTGCTGCGCTCTGAACTTGATGTGCCGCTGATTGGTTTCGCCGGCGCCCCCTTTACCTGTGCCACCTACTTGATAGAAGGCGGCAGCTCGAAATTTTTTTATGAAACCAAGAAGCTGATGTTCACCCAGCCGGGGCTGTTCCACCGCCTGATGGATAAAATCAGCGAAACGGTCATCCGTGCTCTCAAGGCCCAAGCCAAAGCCGGTGCCCAGGCGCTACAGCTTTTTGATACCTGGGCTGGCATCCTCGCCCCTTGCGATTTCGAAATTTTCGCGTTGCCCTATGTACAGCGCATCTTCAGAAAGTTGCGAGACCTGAATGTGCCGCTGATCTATTTTGCCAATAATGGCGCCACCTTGCTCGACATGTCGGCGCGCGCGGGCGCCCATGTCATTGGCATTGACTGGCGTACAGATATCGGCGACGCCATCGGCAAGGCCGGGCGGCTGGCGGTGCAGGGCAATCTTGACCCGCTGGCGCTTTTATTGCCTCAGGAAGAATTGAAAGAACGAATTGGCCGTCTGCTCGGTGGCGCCCGCGACGCCTGTGGCCATATTTTCAACCTTGGCCACGGCATCCATCAGTTAACGCCGCCCGACCAGGTGCGGCTGGCGGTTGATTTCGTCCATGAACTTTCGGCGCGATAACAGGAGGACCCCATGAAAATTCCCAGTATTTCCCAATGCTTTTCCCACATGAAAGAGTTTGGCATGTATGACCATATCCGTGAGCATTCGCTGATGGTGACCCGCGTCGCTGAACTGATGTACCGGCAACTGGCGGCACAAGGCGCCAGCTTGCCACCGAAAGAATTGGTCATCGCCGGCGCTTTGCTGCATGACATCGCGAAATCAAAATGTATTAAAGAGGGCTGCCAACACGCCCAGGTTGGCGAAGCGATTTGCCTCGACCTCGGTTATCCCGAAGTGGCGGAAATGGTGCGCAATCATGTCAACCTGCCAGGACTGCGGCCCCAAGCCTATCAACGCAACAGCTTCACCGGCCCGGAACTGGTTTACTACAGCGACAAACGGGTGAAACACGACGGCATCGTCTCGCTTGACGAACGGCTCGCCTATATTCTTGAGAAATACAGCGACAACCCGGAGTGGGACAAAAATATCCACGCCAATTTCCGCATGTGCGCCGAGCTGGAAGGCTTTTTCTTCTCTCGCCTTGATTTTGCCCCCGACGAGGTGGCGGCCCGCATCGACCAGACCCTCTTTTGCTGAGGAAGCGCTGAATTATTGGCGATGCCGGTTCCGGTTATTCGCCTTCGTTTGGCCCCGGTCTAGGGACGATGTGAGAAGGCCGCTCAACGAAACCCTCCCCGATAGCGCCCCAAGCCATCTCCGGCGCGGCCAGGCGAGAAGAGCAACAAGGCGCTTGAGTAAAAGAGAAAATTGTGTATAAAGAAAAGTTTTTTCCCCTTAAATAACCAAAGTTTTTTGGCCCAAAGAGCTATTCATGACAGAAATCCGTCTGCGTTTTCCCCCCAGCCCCACCGGTTACCTGCACATCGGCGGCGCCAGAACCGCCCTCTACAACTGGCTGTACGCTCGCAAAATGGGCGGCAAACTGATCCTGCGCATTGAGGATACCGACAGCGAACGCTCGACCGACGCTTCGACCGCAGGCATCATTGACGGCCTGAAATGGCTGGGCATCGACTACGACGAAGGGCCGTATTTTCAAAGCCAGTTCGCCGCCGACCACCGTGCCGCCGCCGCCCGCCTCATTGCCAGTGGCGACGCCTACAAATGCTTCTGCACCAAGGAAGAACTGGAAGCCAAGCGGGAAAGGGCCCTGGCCGCCAAATTGCCTTTGGGCTACGACCGCGCCTGTCGTCACCTGACACCAGAAGAGGTGGTGGCCAAGGAAGCGGCTGGCTGGCCTTACGTGATTCGCTTCAAGGCGCCAGAGCGGCAGGGAATGCTCGGTTACGACGATGTGGTGTTGGGCCGCATTGAGGTCAACTACCAGGAAATTGATGATTTCGTCATCGTCCGCTCCGACGGCTCGCCGCTCTATCTTTTGTGTAATGTTGCCGACGACATCCGCGACCGCATCAGCCATGTGGTGCGCGGCCAGGACCACATGACCAACACTTTGAAACAGGTGTTGCTCTACCAAGCTTTGCAGGCGCCGCTGCCGGTCTTCGCCCATATCCCGTTGACCCTTGATAACAAGAAAGCGAAAATCTCGAAGCGCAGCCATGGTGAGGTGGTGGCCGTGCAGTTTTACCAAGAGATGGGTTTTTTACCCTGGGCCTTCAACAACTATCTGGTGCTGTTGGGCTGGTCGCCAGGCAACAATCAGGAATTTTTCAGCCGTGACGAGCTGATCGAGGCCTTTTCTCTCGAGCGGATCAATAAATCAAGCGCCATTTTCAACTATACGAAAGGTGATGCGAAATTCTTCACCGATCCCAAAGCCATTGCCATCAACGAG
>JAIRRG010000121.1 GCA_031256095.1 Desulfobulbaceae bacterium | reverse complement strand
CTGGATCGGTAAAGGCTGCCTTCAGCATTCCGGCGCCCTCTCCTCGCGGCGCGCCACTGAAGGCGCCACCGGTCAAGGCATCAAGGATCAGACGCGGGATGTCGTAATGGTGAATGGTCTTATACTGCCGTACTTCCCCCCTATCAATAATAAGAATCCTGTTCATATAGCGATTGCCGGGGCCGTCACCGAGATAGCGCAGCTTCTGGTAGCTTACAAGCCCGTTCAAATGAGGCAGATGATCGCTAACAATGATGATGAGGCCATCCGGGTCGATTTTCGTCAGTTCGCGCACATGTTCGGCCACCGCCTGACTGCGATACCAGAACTGGTTGGCCACAAGCTCCAGATTGCTGTCGCGGTATTTCGAGGTAGCCCTAATAAATTGTGGACGTTTTTTCTCGTCCAATGTGTAGGGCTCATGGCCATACATCGTCAGGAGATAATTGAAGAGAGGCGGATGGTCTTTTTCGGCCAAAGCCTGGCGAACAAACTCACGGTTTTGCGCGAAGAGATCGCCATCAAACATGAAGGTTTCACTCTCGACATCGCCGGTCGACAGATAACTGTCGCTGGCCAGGGAATATTCCTGCGGAAAGTGCTGCTCGCCAAAACCAATACCATGATAGGCATCGACGGCGTTGAAGAAATTGGGCTTGAAGGAGTTCGAAGCAACGGCACGATAGCCGGATTGACGCAGGATGCCCGGCAGGCACCAGGCCTCCGAACCAGAAAATGAGTTGAAGTCGACGCCGCCCAACTCCTCGTAAGCCGGAACGCCGCATAAAGCTTCAAACTCGGCCTGCGAGGTGCGTCCGCCAAAGACCGGCGACAGGGAATAGCCCATGCGTCCGGCGAACATTTTTTTGTAATCGGGATGCATCGGGCTTTGTGAATAGGTGACGGCCATGAACAAGGTTGGATCAACAAAACTTTCCATGACCACTAGATGGACGTTGCGGCGATTGCCCTTTTCCTTCAGCCAGTTAACCAGATCCAGCGCCTCCTGGTCATAGGCTTCGCGGTTGTAAAAGGTGTCAGTCTTTGCGCGGGCCAGGCGGCGTTCAGCCTCACGGTAGCAGAGCATGGCAAAGCGACCGTTATTGATCACCGATTCGGCGTCCGACCAAAAGACAACCTCCCGCCCGCATAGCTGAAAAGCATTGACGAACTGTTGTGGGAAAATTTCGACGGCAATGACCAGGGCGGCCAGCGGCAAGGCGCCGAAGATGGCGGTCTTCCAGCGTTTCAGTGACAGAGAAAAAACCAGGAACAGCAGGCAGCCAATGATCACGCCACTGGCGACAATCAGGTAGAACGGCGACATGACGCTGACCAGTTCCGGCACTTCGTTCAAGTCGGTGAGACGGAAAACACGGCCCAAAAGCAAAAAGCTGATATCTGGTCCCAAATAGCAGAGAAACAGCGGCGTCGCGGCAATCAACGCCTGCCAGCGCGACGCTTTGATAAGGACGTTCAGATACCAGAACAGGTAGAACAGCAGCGGCCATTCCAGGTATTGGCGCAAAAACAGCTTGGCAGTGACGATGCCGCCCAAGATGACGAAGAGTTGCGAATAGAGGCAGAAAAACTCGACGAAGAGGACATAGCGGTTGCGCAAAATAACGTCCGCCCACCGGACAACGGACTGTATGTTCAATGCTCTCATAACTTGATTCTGTTTCCACCAGTAAGCGTCAGTTTGACTGACTCGCCCCGAACCGGGATGCCGCGCCACCTGGTCATCGCGCTGCCAGAATTTTCTCTGCCAACTTTTACCACAAGCGCTGTCGAAGATAACACATGGAGATCATAAAAGTCGGTATCGTTTCATCGGGGATCAGAGGCGGTAACAGGTTGCGTAACAACGGTGGTTTCATCGCTTTTCCGGAATGGCGCAGCCAATGGCCTCGACCTGACGCAAAAAATAATCATCTGTCATGCCAGCGATGAAATCCCGGGCCCGGGCCGCCGCCTGGGCCTCGCTCTGAGTCTCACCACCCTCCCGGCCAAATCGCGCCAAATGATGGGCGAACAGCGCCTGATAGCAGGCGCGGATGCGTGGCTGCGCCCGGCGGGTCTCCGGCGCGTGGTAGATGCGCTCGGAGTTGAAGGCTCGCAGCGCCCGCAACGCCTCGGCAATCTCCTCACTAAAACCGATGCGGATGTCGCCGTTGAAGCGCGATTCCGGCAATTGGCTATTCATGATGATGTCAGTGACGAGATGATAGACGATCTCGCCGTTGGTGTCGCCGAGACGTCTCCGGCATTCGGCGGGAATATCGCCGCGCCCAATCAAACCCAGGACAATGGCGTCCTCGATGTCGCGGCCGACATAGGCGATGACGTCGGCCAGGCGGACAACGCAGCCCTCGGCGGTGGCAGGCGCCAGGTCGATGCCCGGCGATTGCTCCCTGATGAAGAGTTTTTCGTCGAAGCCCTGGCAGTCAATTTCCGGCCCAGGCGTCAACGTGGCGCTGTGGCTTTCCCCATCGTGGCAAAGGATGCCATCCAAAGTCTGGATAGTCAGGTTCCAACCGCGCCCACCGCGTTCGAGACGGTCGAGAAAGCGCACCGACTGGACGTTGTGCTGAAAGGGCAAAAGGCCATTTTCCCGACATAATTCAGAGAGAAATTCTTCGCCAGGATGGCCAAAAGGCGGATGACCGATATCATGGCCAAGGGCAATCGCCTCGAGGAGGTCCTCATTCAGACAGAGAAAACGGCCAATGGTGCGGGCAATGCGCGACACCAGTTGCACATGCAACACGCGGTGGCTGATATGGTCGTTTGCCACCAGGCTGAAGACCTGGGTTTTGTCGATGTAACGGGTGTAAGCGCGGGAATGCAGGATACGGTCAGCGTCGAGCGCAAACGGCTGGCGGTAAGCCGGGCGCGCCTCGGCATGGCGGCGCAAAGCGGCGGCGCTCAGGGCGGCACGAGGCGACAGGCCGCGTTCCTCCCGCCGCCGCAACGTTTCCAGCATGGCGAAAAGTCGGTTTTCGGCGGGCGTATCCGGCATGGAAAAAGAAATGGTTTTCGGAAAATCTCTCGGGTATTATGGAACGGTCAAGCTATGCTGATTACTGAATTCGTCGGCAAACGTCAAGCCTAGCGCTCTTTCCCTTGAGGAGTATTCGCCATGAAAATCGCCATTACCTACTGCACCCGCTGAAACTCCCAGCCCCGCGCTTCCAGTTTGGAAGCGGAACTGCGCAAGGAATTCGGCGCCGAAACTGAACTGATCGCTGGTGATGGCGGCGTCTTCGATGTCACCGTGGACGGCAAAACAATTTTTTCCCGAGCGGCGATGGGACGCTACCCGGAAGATGGGGAAGTAGCCAAACTGATCCAGCGAGGCTGATTCAGGCCGCTGGTTCAGCCGGCTGGCTATCCTGCTTGATATTTGCCAGGCAGATCGGACAGTTGGCGCTGAGATTTTCTTTCGAACAATGCGATTTGAAACCGTTGATCAATTCGCTGCCGCCACGTGGGCAAAAGCCAATGAATTCAGTAAAATGGATCATCTGGTCAATGATTTTCCGCGGTGCCGCATGCTCGATGCGGCAGGCACCATCCTCGGCGGTGGTCTCATCGAGCGTCAAGACCTCAATAAAAAACCGCTTCAGCGCCTGATGGCGGAAAATCACATCCTTGGCGGCGCGTTTACCGCGGGTAGTCAGGGTGATCGCTTCATAGGGCTCATAATTGATCAAGCCTTTTTTCGACAGGGCGCGCAGGGCCTCGGTTACCGAGGCACGGCTGACATGGAGCCTGGCAGCGATTTCTTTACTGCGGGCCACCATCTTTTCTTCAATGATGTGCACCATCTTTTCTTCAATGATGTGATAGATGGTCTCAATGTAGTCTTCCAGACTGGCACTCAAACCGGTCGTTTTTTTCATCATGGTGGGCACCGAAGGTCAAAGATGGCGTCGGCAATGCGGGAAAATCGCCGTCAAACTGGGAACATCCTCGCTGGACAAGGTACTGCCCTTTGCTGGCCCCGTCAAGAAAAGGCCGCCAACGTTTGCCCGAATTTGGCTCAACATTATGCTTTGTGAATTGCGGATCGAAAATCTGGCATTGATCAGTTCCTTGTGCCTCAATTTTGACACCGGCACCAGCGGCGGCCTGGCGGTCATGACCGGCGAGACCGGCGCCGGCAAATCGATCATGCTGCGCGCCCTGCACATGCTGACCGGTGAGCGTGCCTCCGCCGACTGGATCCGCGCCGGATACGACAGTTGTCAGGTTGAAGCCCTGTTTGAAGCGGTGCCGGAACACGCCGAACTGTGGCGGCAAGTGGAGAGCCAGGGCCTGCGCGACGGACAAAGCCTCATTATCCGGCGGCAGATCACGGCGGGCGGCAAGAGCCGTCTGCATATCAACGGCTCGCTGGTTACGGCGCGGCAGGCCGCCGAGCTTACGGCGCTGCTTTTGAACATCGCCGGGCAGCACGAACACCAAAGGCTGTTGCAGCCAGCCACGCATCTTGACTGCCTTGATAGCTTCGGCGATCTGTGGCCGTGGCGCGAAACCTTAGGCGGGATGTATCGGGCCTGGAAGGAGACCAGCGATCATTTGGCGACACTGCGCCAAGCCGAACGTGACAAGGAGCAACGGCGGGATTTCCTTTCCTATCAACTGAAAGAAATCCGCGAAGCGAATCCCTCACCAGGGGAAGACGAGGAACTGGCCGCCGAGAAGAGGCGGCTGAAAAATGCCCAGGCCCTGATCCACCTGGCCCAGGAAAATCTTCATCTCTTCGACGGCGAAATCCTGGAACGTCTGACCATCATGCGCCGGGGTATGGAGCAACTCGTCCAACTTGATCCAAAAGCCAGGCAAATGGCCGAGGAAATCGGCGGTTACACCTTTGTCGCCGAAGAGCATATCCAGAGCCTGCGCCGCTACCGCGACAGTCTGGAAACCAATCCACACCGGCTGGAACAGGTTACGGAACGCCTCGACGTTTTGCAGCAACTGAAACGAAAATACGGCGACACACTGACGGCGGTACTGGCCTGGGCCGAGGAGGCGGCGGGCGAACTGACGCGCATCGCTTCGCTCGACGAGGAAATCGCTGAACTTGAAAAAGAAGTGATGGCACGGCAGGCCGAGCTATTCGAGACGGCGGCCCAGCTCAGCGCCGGGCGGCGGCAGGCGGCAGCGAAGATGGAAAAAATTGAGGAATACAAACGCAGTTTTGCCAATCCGTACATGGCCGCGGCCCGCGGTTATGTGGACGATGTTATTGATCCGGCAACAACACGCGCCAGGCTTGCCTCGGCAATGCAGATGCTTCAGGGCAAACGTGAAGGGCGGCCGGAGAAAAAGCACGGGAACATGCCGGTGTGAGAATAAAACTGGATTAATGTCTGCAGAAGCGCTGCTTGATAACAGCGCTTCTGTCATTTACATTTGAAACTTCAAACTCACGCCATCATTTTTGTATATTTGAATGACATCAGTTTCATAATATGTTTTGCCGTCATTTAGTACCACAACAGCAGAAAAACCATTTTTTCCAGTTTTCATCC
>JAIRRG010000047.1 GCA_031256095.1 Desulfobulbaceae bacterium | reverse complement strand
AATCTCGGCAAAGAATTCGCCCACGCCATCGCCATTCTGTTGTCCTGCCCATCGCGAGTGGTGATCACTGGCATCGGCAAATCGGGCATCGTCGGCCAGAAGATCGCCGCTACCCTGAACAGCACCGGCACTCCGGCCTGCTTCCTGCATCCCGTTGAAGCCCTGCACGGCGATCTCGGCATGGTCATGGCCGGCGACGTTATTCTGGCCATTTCCTACTCCGGAGAAACCGCCGAATTGAACGGCCTGCTCGGCATTCTGCAAAAACGCGGCAACCCAATCATCGCCATGACCGGAGGCCGCCATTCGACCTTGGCCCGCGCCGCCGATGTCGCCCTGAACATCAAAGTGCCGCGCGAAGCCTGCCCGCTCGGTCTGGCCCCGACCGCCAGCACCACAGCAACCCTGGCCATGGGCGACGCCTTGGCCGTCGCGCTTCTGCATCAGAAAAATTTTCAGGCGCGGGATTTTCGCGACAACCACCCCGGCGGCAGCCTCGGCGAACGGCTGAAAGTACGGGTGCGGGAGGTGATGCTGACCGACGAGGCCGCGCCCAAGGTGGGTCTCGCGGGAAGCATCCAGAGCGCCCTGACCACCCTGAACGCCGTCAATCTCGGCGCTGTCGTCGTCGTCGATGGCGACAACATCGTGCGCGGCATCATCACTGACGGCGACATTCGCCGTTTCTTGGCCGAGCGTGGTCAAATTGGCGCCGTGACGGCACGGGCGCTGATGACGGAAAACCCAATCACCATCAGTGCTGAAGCGCTGGCCGTCGATGCCTTGAGCATCATGCAGCAGCATGAAATTACCGTGCTGCCAGTCACGGCAGAGGATGGCGCCCTACTGGGCGTTTTGCATCTGCATGACCTGCTGGGCAAAGGCGAATTTCGTTTTCTGCTGTAAAGCCTTGCCCTATCCCTTCCGCCCCCTGTTGGAAGCGGCGAAAAAAGGACGGCCCGTTCCCGTCTACCCGGCGACCGTTCAAATCGCCGCCATCCTTTCGGCCACCGGCGGCAAGGTAAAAATTTCCATGAAAGAGTTGATATAATAACGGGCGGTCAGTTTCCGGTTACGGAAGGCGGCGAACGGCATGGCGCAGGCGCGGGCGCATTCCTCGTCAATGGCCGAGTCGCCAATGTACAGCGCCTCGTTAATCCGGCAGGCGAAGGCTTCGGTGATTTCCAAAAGCGGCTCCGGTGACGGTTTCGGGCAGCGCGAGTTTTCCGCGGTCATCACCTTATCGAAAAAAGCGGCTAGGCCAAAATCCGCAAGGATCATCTCCATGGTGTCGGTGCGGTTGGTGGCGATGGCCAGCTTGAAATGACGATGGGCTATGGCCAAAAATTGGCGCAAGTCCGGCTCCATCTTCATGTAGCGAAAAAACGGACGGTAATCATCCTTGGCGCGGAATTCGTGCACCTTGTCGACGGGCACGCCGGAATTGCGGAAAATATAGGCGACACTCTCCCAGACATTGTGAATATGCACGTATTCCAGTTCGTCGGCGTCCATCGGCGGCAGGCCGAAGGCGTCCAACAGGTGGTCATGGTAGGCGCGGTTGGTCTCCCTGGAATCGAACATCACACCATCGCAATCGAAGATCAAAGCTTTCAGCATGGTGCTTGCCGTTTCAGGAAGAGGGGAAAAATTTCCGTCCCAGCCAGGCGGCGGCGCGGGGCAGCAGTTCCTCGTCGCTGGCCGGAACCGGCCCTGCCGCTGTGAAATCGGCGAAATCGCCGTCTTGCAGACGGGCACGGAAGAGATCAGTCTGGCAGAGCGCCAGCACATACAGCCGCTTTTCTTCGTCGCTGGCGGTGAAGGTTCGCATTTCCGGTCTTTGCAAGAGGCGGGCCACCGCGTCGTGACAGCGGTTGATTGCGGTAAGGCCCTGTTCGGCCAGATAGTCGGCGGGACGATAAAGGGCGCCGTCCGCAAAACCCCGGCAGTGTTCTTCCCGCACCAGAACAAAGCGCTCTTCCACTGCCTGGCCATGAAACAGCGCGGCGCGCCCGACCGGGTACGAGCGGCAGGCGGCGGGCCTGAATGGATAGATTTGGCAGCCTTTGGCGTCAACGAATGGGCAGCTGGCGCGGCCATCGTCAACCATGGCCAGATAGTGGCGGGGAAAGGGATAGCGCCGGTCGTCCTCTTCAATGATGAATCGCTCGAATAATTTTGGCGAATCGAGACCGGTGGCGCGGCGCAGCAGGACAAAATCATAGGGATGCAGCGCTAGCTCCAGCATCCGGCAGCATTCGGTAAAGCAGGGCCGGCCTCGGTGGCAGGCGAAACGGAAGGTTTCGCCCGCGGCAAGCGGCATGATCCCGTTCATATCCGGCCCGGTCGTCATGCCTTTTTCTTGGCTGGCATCAGGGTTAAGAGTGGGCTGGCGACGAAGATCGACGAATAGGTGCCAATCATGATGCCAATCAAAAGCACCGACGAAAAATTATGCAGCACCGGGCCGCCAAAAAACCACAGCGCAATCAGTACCATCGCCGTGGTGGCGCTGGTGATCACGGTTCTGTTCAAGACCTCGTTGACGCTGAGATTGATAATGGAACTGAGTGGCAGCTCCGGATGTTTGCCGGTGTTTTCCCGCAGGCGGTCGAAGATGACCACCGTGTCGGTCAGCGAATAACCGGCCAGGGTCAGGATGGCCGTCACCAGCAGCAGGTTCATCTGCATGTTCGTTAGCCAGCAGATGGCAATGACGCTGAAGACGTCATGCAGCGTTGACAGCAAGGCGGCAATACCAAAACGGATATCAAAACGAAAGGCCAGGTAGCCGACGATGCCAGCCAGCGACAGAGCAATGGCCAGGTAGGCTTTATTGCGCAGGGTATTGCTGACCGAGGCGCCGATTTCCTCCTGATTGACCATGACAAAATGCTTGTCCGGAAACTTTTCGTTGAGAAGCGTTGTCACGGCGGCAGCCTTGTCAGTATGAACACGTTCCTCTTTTTCCAGCCTGATCATCAAGCGGTTTTCGCTTTCCACCCCTTGCAGATCAACATCTTTGAAGCCGCCAGCGGTCAGTGCCTTGCGCACCTCTTCCAGCGGAAAACTCTGTTCAGCCTTGAATTGGAAGAGTGAGCCGCCGGCAAAATCGACGCCGAGATTGGCGTGGCCGCGCCCGATTTGAATCAGGGCGATGACGCCCAAGATCGACATTATCGCCGAGATGGTGAACATGACGTTTCTCAGCCGCATGTAGTCAAGCGATTGCCGCTTCAAAATCTGTAAGTATTTTATATACTTGATTGGTCTGTAGTGGTTGATCGCGTGGAATATGGTCTGCGAGCAGGTCAGGGCGGTGTAGAGGTTGAAAATGATGCCGAGGGAGAGGGTAACGGCAAAACCTTTAATCGGGCCAGTGCCAAATAGGAACAGGGCCAGGGCGGTGATGAGGGCGGTAACTTGCGAGTCGAGGATTGATGAGAAGGCTTTATCAAACCCGGCGTCGATGCCGGAGCGGACAGTCTTGCCCACGGCTATCTCATCGCGAATACGTTCAAAAATCAAAACGTTCGAGTCAATGCCCATGCCGATGGACAGAATAATGCCGGCGATGCCGGGTAGCGTTAGGGTAGAGTTGAGAATGGCTAGGCCAACAAACAAAAATAAGATGTTAAGAAATAGGGCGACGTTAGCCACCAAGCCGGACAGTCGGTAATAAATCAGCGCGAAGCAGACGACCAACAGGGCGCCGAAGACACCGGAATAGACGCCGCTCTGGATTGAATCCTGGCCGAGGCTAGCGCCAACCGTCATGTTTTGGATGATGTCAACCGGGGCTGGTAAGGCGCCAACGCGCAGGACGATGGCCAGGTCGCTGGCTTCGCTGTGGGTGAAATTGCCGGATATCTGGGCCGAGCCGCCTAAAATGCGCTCACGGATCACCGGCGCCGAGCGGACAACGCCATCAAGGACAATCGCCATGCGGCGACCGACGTTTTTTTCGGTGATATTACCAAAGAGCTTGCCGCCATAGTTGGTCAGGTCGAGGCTGACGTAAGGTTCGTTAAAAGTGCCGCCGATGCGAACCTGGGCATTTTTCACCATATTGCCGGTCATCAGCGTCTTATTTTCGAGCAGAATCGGGCGGATAATTTCGCCGATGCCGTTGGGATCCTTGTCTTTTTCAAAGTAGAGAGTGGTGTTTTCCGGCAGCGAAGCCTGGATGGCGCGATTCAGCTTGGCTACGCTTTCCTTTTCCTGCCACGAGCCATTTTTCTTGGCCTCGGCAATCAGGGTGTTCAGATTGACGCCCGGGCTGTCGACCACCATCTTGAATTCCAACTGCGCGGTATCGCCAATCAGCTTCATGGCCCGCGCCTTATCGGTGATGCCCGGCAACTGGATGACGATCTGATTCGTTCCCTGACGAACAATAACCGGCTCGGCGACGCCGAATTGGTCGATGCGGTTTCTGAGAATTTCCAGCGACTGGTCAACGGCGCCGTTTTCAATGTTCAATTTGGCTTTATCGGTCAGGCTGAGGAAGACCTTGGGGAAGGTGCCAGCCTGGGCCTCAATTTTGGCGTTAAGATCCGGGAAATCCTTTTTGATGATGTTGGCCACTTCCTCGGAGGCGCCGGTATTGGCCAGGGTGAAAACGGCGACCTTCGGGTCGGCTGATGCGGTTTGGACGGCACTCAGCGATTTTTCGGCCAGCGTCTCTTTCAGCTCATTGGCCGCCAGTTGCAAGCTGTTGATTTCCGCCTGCGGCAGGTTGACTTGCAGCACCAGATGCATCCCGCCTTGCAGATCAAGGCCGAGCCGCAGGGCGCCGGGGCTGAGGTATTTCTTCCACCAATCGGGTGTGTGGCTGGAAAAAGAAGGCATCAGAACAACGAAGGACAGGACAATAAAAGAGAAGAGCAATCCCAGTTTCAATTTAATGGTGGTGTTCATGGCGATGGCTTGATGGTGTGGGCTTTGCCCGGGAAAACGCCGATTTTCTTAACCGGCCAACTGGCGACAAACTCGTCGATTATACCGGGCCAGCGGAAACACGCAAGGAAGGCCTTTGCCAATGTCGGCAACAAATGGAATTATCCGGTCTTATCCATGAACTGTCGGCCATGAAAGCTTTGCCCATCATGAGCGGCGGCGGGAATGGAGCGAGGTGCTTTTGTCGGGGAGTATCGGTCAATGAATCCTGCCATGGCGCCGCAATTGCCTTGACAGCGCCCGGCCCGGATGGTACCAACCCAAATCCACCGGAGGAATGGCCGAGTGGCTGAAGGCGGCGGTCTTGAAAACCGTTGAACGCAAGTTCCGTGGGTTCGAATCCTACTTCCTCCGCCAACAGAGATTTCTAGGATGTTTTATAAAGGCTCAAAATCCAGCAAGAGCATGGATTTTGAGCCTTTCGCTTTTGTGATTCTTGGCATACTCCTGAAGCCATTCTTCAGGCTTGGCAGGCCCTTTTCCCATCGCGGTTATTATCGCCCCTGCCGGGACTTTCATCCCTTGGGCAATGGCGATAAGCGCTTCCACGCGAATGCCGGATTTTCCTGTTTCAAACCGGCGCAGCCAGGAGTTGTCCACCTCGGCATCCCAAGCCAAGGCATGGCGGCTCATGCCGAAACTCTCGCGCAGGGATTGTATGGTGAGTTGCCAGTTCAGATCACTTATGCCGAGTGATCTGTGGGACGCCTCGGGGTTATAAGCGTGACGATTTTTGCCACAACCTCAACAATCTTTTTCTGTTCGTAATTGGACAATGGGGAGAGCATCCGCTCAATCATGGCCGCCGACTTGCTTGCCCCGATCTGCACTTGAAATAAATCAGCAATCGAACACCCCAGCGCATCAGCAAACAGTTGCAGCCTCTCGAAGCGTGGCGCGATGTATCCTTGCTCCATACGGGATAAGGATTCTTGGGATATGCCCACGCGCTCTGCCAAAGTTTCCTGACTTATGCCAAACAATCTACGCCTTTCTGCGACGATAGCCCCAAATGACGCCACTACAGGCCGCTGAGTCCTTTTCACCATTATGCCCCCTATGCTGACAGTGCAACATGAAGGGCATAATAACGGGGGAAAATTAACTTTCTTATGAGTCTATACGTATAATTATTGACGCAAAAGACATATAATGATACTGTTCAGCGAACTCTATTGGCTACTAAGTAAATGCCAAACGCTTTTCTCTCAATCAGACAGCAGAGTTTCTTCGGGAACAATCCAGGTTAGGAGCGCCGCTTGTCCATTTCATCAACGATAGCCGATGCGGATACTTCCAAAGCATCCGCTAGCCGGAACAGCATTGCAACCGTTGGTTGCTTGCGTCCGCTCTCCAAGCGGCACAAATGCGCGTGGGAAACCATGCCCGCACGTTCGGCTAATGCCTCTTGTGACAGGCCCTTTGCAAAGCGCAGACGGCGTAGGACAGGGCCAAATTCGGGATGCTTTTTCATCCCTGTAAAATAACTGCTTGCCACGCCACATATTGTGCGCTATAGAACACAAAATTGACCTGTAGGACACAATAGTTTCATGCAAGCGCGTCATACTATCGCTGCATATATGGAACAGGTAGCATTGGCCGACAAGATGAACGCAGGCGCGGCCAGCTTAAGAAGGCAAGGCAATTTGTCGTTATTCCACGGAAAAACGATTAGGAGAAGGGTCATGCAAAAGATGATGCTGGTTTTGATTGCGGCGGCAATGTGCGCGGTGTTAGCGGGGTGTGCGAAACCTGTTGCGAAAGATTGGGTCGCAACCAGCGGCAGCCGTTCCGATGCCATTGTGAAATTATCGTTTCAATATAACCCCGAGTTAGAAATCCCAGAAACGAACGAACTTCAAGCCCTTGAACTTGCAAAAAAACGCTGCAATAGCTGGGGCTATGCAAATGCTGAGGCCTTCGGCGGCGAGATGAGGCAATGTACATTAGTAGGACCTGCCCCTTTCGGCGGTGTTGTATGCCAGTTTATGCTTGTTACTAAGGAGTATCAGTGCACCGGTCGTGGCGACGCTGCCACTCCGAGTGAGCAGATAAAGGAAGAATCGGTAAAGAAAAAGTAGTCCGGCATTCATGTTCATCGGCTCGTCTGGCGCCATATGCGGCGTATAGGACAATCCTCGTGAGGAGTGGTTATCTCCATGCGGCATGGGCAGAGAGCTTGCGGCTGCAAAAAATAATCGTGCAAGCAAAGCGAAAAGCAAGCCGTCTGTGGTGATTTTCAGGACATTCTGTCCAGCGTCCCTGCCATCTCTCTCGGCGGGTGGGGATGCTTCTATTAATCCGGGAATAAGAGGAAAAGACATGAAGATGCAGAAGTTTGGAACAGGATGTGTAGTACTGGCGGCTTTGGCGCTACTGGCCACGCCACCGATGGCATCGGCGGAATCGTGGTTCAACATCAAGGCCGGCGGCTATATCCCAACGGGAAACATTAGCACCAGTCAGTATCTCGGCGGCTTCGAGAAAGGACTGGACGCCGGTTTTAATGGTGAACTGGAATATGGATATAATTTTTTGACAGGTCCGACCATCCTGGCCGTTGATATCGGCCTTGGCTATTTTCACACCTCTGGCGACATTAGCGTGACTGGCGAGTATCAGGGGGTACCCACTTCCATTAGCGCAAGCGCCAAAATCGATGTCGTGCCGCTATCTCTTGGCTTGGTCGGTGGCATCCATTCTGGCCCGTGGCGCCTCTATGGTGGGGTCGGAATCGATCTGCTTTTTTGCAACGCCGACGGCAATGCGACAGCGAGCACAATCGGAACAACATCCGGCAGCGACTCGGATACCGTCTTCGGTGGCCATGTTAAGGCTGGCCTCAGCTATGACATCACCGACAACGTATTTATCGGCGCGGAGGCCAAATACCTGTTTGCCGGCAACGCCGATTTCAAGTGGGGTACGGATTCCACGGTGGCGTCAGCCGATTTGAACGGCTTCATGATAACTGCGTTGGTGGGTTTCCGCTGGTAAGCGGCGGCGCATCTTGAAGAGCGTGATGGCGGAGCGTCCTTACTCCCCCTTGTTCCCCAACGAGGGGGAGCGGGGACGCCCGATCCACGGCGTCATTCTGGTTCATCAGCGCCTTGGCAACAGGAATTCGGCGGCTTTTGCGAATTTCTCACGAGGCAAAAATTGCACTATTTCCACAGAACAGCAACGGCCTCGCGGATTGTTGTTTTTACAATCGCCCTTGCTGCATGCACCTGTCGCCGCGCGGATGTCTGCCAAAGTGCGCGCGCCATTTTTCACAGCATCACGGATGCCCTTGGCGGAAACTCCAGCACACCAGCACACAAGCTCGTCATCGGGAGCCTCCAGCACATTTTCTGTAAACGTGTCCATTACGGCACTCGAAGAAACCAGATCAAAGGTTCATCTCCATAACCTCACGCACTACTTCAGGATGGCGGGCCGCTATCTTTAATAGGGTACGCGCCGCGCCTGACGGTTCTCTTCGTCCCTGCTCCCAATCGCGCAATGTCCGTACAGAAATGCCCAACATGGCGGCAAACTGCTGCTGTGACATCTCAAGCTGTGTCCTTGCATCCAGAGACAGACGCTGTTCCGCGCTGATGGTATCCTCAGTCACATTCCCTGCTCTGTCCGTGACCCGACGTAAAATGGAACCGTCAGGCTGGGGCAATAACAAGGTCTTACGCAGAGGGCGCGCAGCATCTCTCCTGTGGAGTCATCCACCATCCGCCGCAAAAGTTCATTTGTCTTGCTCATAAAAATGCTCCTTGAGCTTGTGTAAGCACTGGCGCGGCACATCTTCACGTTCATTCTTGCCATAGGCCGCCACCAGCACAATCTGCCCGGCTTTTGTCCACAGGAAATAGATCACCCTCGCACCACCGCGTTTCCCTTTGCCTTGGATTTTCCAACGAATCTTGCGGCATCCGCCCGTCTCTGGGATCACGTCTCCTGCCTCAGGGCGTTGGCACAAATACCACTGCAATTCCAAAAACTGATTCTCCGTGAACAGTTCGTCACGAATAGAATAGCGGCAAAGGGAACAAGCTCTATGAATTCATAGTACATATATTTTATATATGGCATTGCCGTATATGCGTCAACCTACCATAAAGGAAGCCTGCACGTACAGATCAAGTATTCACCTGACATTCCCGCGAACTGGAGCCATCCTGTTTCAGGCATTCGCCGCCGCCATCACCCTTTCATCACCCTTCGGCCAAAGCGCGGCATGGTGTCCGAGAGGTCGCCGTGAAAGCAGTAATCGCTGATTACGGGCAGCGCGGCATCGGCCCCTGAAAATCCGCCCGCTTGGCCTCACCGAAGTAGCCACATTCCAGGCATTGCAGGTGAAAATGGTCGCCATGGATTTCCAAAACCAGACGGCTTCCCGCCGCCTGGTGCAGGCAGTCGATATTCTGGGTGACGATGCCGGAGAGCAGGCCCGCCATTTCCAGCTCCGCCAGCGTCTGGTGAGCAATGTTTGGCTTTTTGTCGAACAGCGGCGCTCCCAGGGCGCTGAACAGCTCCCAGGTTTTCTTCGGATTGGCGTGGAAGGCGTCGAGCGTACAGTATTCGTTTGGGTTGTAGACTGACCACAAACCGCCGGGATTGCGAAAATCGGGAATACCGCTGGCCACGGAAATCCCAGCGCCGGTCAAGGCCACCACCTGTTTCGCCCGGCGAAAGTTTTTTGCCGGGTGATGGGCGTATACATGATGCACAATAATTTTTGGTAATACCTAATCAAACCGGACTAAATTTTTGCCAATTCTTGTGCGGGAGTACTCTTTAACATCTTGAGAAGAATTGGAAATAAGTCATCATTACGATGGTTGAAACGAAAACA
>JAIRRG010000043.1 GCA_031256095.1 Desulfobulbaceae bacterium | reverse complement strand
ATCAGCCTGCTCAACTATCTGGCCGACACCCAGGTTGCCCTCATTGTCTTCTGGTTGATGGGCAGTTTTGCCTCCAGCTCCTGGCTGGGCGTGCCGTTGCTTGGCACTGGCGTGGTCATTAGTTTTGCCATCGCCTTTTTTTATGGCCGCGACCTCAATATCATGAGCCTGGGGCGGCGTTCCTCCGACACTTTAGGGGTTGAGACGGCGCGCGCCCGCAAAATTCTCCTCGTGACCGCCTCCTTGGTCACCGCCCTGTGCGTCGCGGTCAGCGGCGTCATCGGTTTCATCGGCCTGATTGTCCCGCATATGCTGCGTTTTCTCATCGGCCCGGACAACCGCAAGCTGATTCCCGCCTCGGCTTTGACCGGAGCGCTCCTGCTTTTAGCCGCCGATACCGTAACCAGAGCGCTCTTGCCGGTGGAAGTGCCGATTGGCGTCTTGACGGCCTTGATTGGCGGGCCATTCTTCGGACTGATTTTTCGCCGTAAACAAAAGGCTGGCCGCTATGAATGAGGGGTCTCTTTTTGCTGTCGAAAACCTCGGCTTTGCCTACGGCGAAACCAAGGTTTTGCATGATATTTCCTGCCAATTATATCCCGGCTGCTTTTACGGTGTTGTTGGCCCCAACGGTTGCGGCAAGACGACGCTCGTCGATCTGCTGTGCGGCTGCAAACAGCCGGCCACGGGTGACATCCGCTTGCGTGGGCGCGCTTTAGCCAATTTTGGCAAACGGGAGCTGGCGCGGCAATTGGCGCTGGTGCCACAAGAATTTGATATCGGTTTTGATTTTACTGTCGAGGAAATGGTGATGATGGGCCGCCATCCGCACATTGGTCGTTTTCAGGCGCCGACGGCGGCTGATTGGGACAAGGCCTGGGCGGCGATGGTTAGCCTTGGCATCGAAACGCTGGCGGACCGGCCCCTGGCCAGTCTGTCTGGCGGTCAGAAGCAGCGGGCGATTGTTGCCAGGGCCCTGGCCCAGGATACGCCGGCCCTGTTTTTCGATGAAGCGACCGCCAGCCTTGATATCCACCACGCCTTGCGCATTTTCAACATCGCCCGCCGCCTGGCGCGACAGGGGCGGATGGTTTTAGCCGTCATCCATGACCTGAACCTGGCCGCGGCCTTCTGCGACCATCTCCTGGTTATGAAAGATGGGCGGCTGTTCGCCCAGGGCGAGGCCGATACGGTGTTGACCGCCGATGTCATTGAAGAGGTGTTTGAAACCCAGGCTGAGGTCGTCTGGGACGCCTTCAGTGACGCTTTGCGGATCAGCTACCGCTATTTTGACGCCATTTAATTGGCGTTGAAAAAAATCAAAGTTGTGAGGAAAATAATGCTGCCGTCTGCTGCAGCAAACGAAGATGGCCAATATCATCAACCAAGGAGACAGACCATGGCTACCATCACCCTGCAAGGCAATCCCATCGAAACCAGCGGCGCTCTGCCAGCGAAATCTTCGCCAGCTCCTGATTTCCGGCTGGTCAAGACCGATCTTTCCGAAGTTACCCTTGCCAATTACAAGGGCAAGAAAATTGTCCTCAATATCTTTCCCAGCATCGATACGCCGGTCTGCGCGACTTCGGTGCGCCACTTCAACCAAGCCGCCGGCCAATTGACCAATACGGTTGTCCTCTGCGTCTCGGCTGACCTGCCGTTTGCCCATGCCCGCTTTTGCGAGACGGGCGGCTTGAAAAATGTTGAATCCCTGTCCGTCTTCCGTTCCCCGGCTTTCGGCCAGGATTACGGGGTAATGATTAGCACCGGGCCCCTGGCCGGTCTTTTGGCCCGGGCCATCGTCATCATCGCTGCCGATGGCAAGGTTATCTACACCGAGCAGGTTGCGGAAATCACCCAGGAGCCAAATTACGACCAGGCCCTGGCGGCGTTAAAATAATGTCTTTTTTTGCCAGGTAATCCGGATATTTTGTGCCTAGGGCGGCCCTCTTCCTCTTCAGGCATTGTGAGATAGCGGCAAAAAACGCTTTGCTCCTGTCACCGCCGCATTGACAGAGGAGGGCCTGTTGGCACTTTATGGCAGCACTTCGATTGAATTGGATACTGCCTCTGATGGCATCTGCGCAAACGGTTTCTCGCGGAATTTGACTTTGATGGTGTAACGTCCCGGAGGAAGATTGGCCGGTAGCGAGGCGGTGAGAAAACGGGCGGTTTTGCGGTCGCCGACCCACAGGCAGTCACCTTTATCGGTCTGGTTGAGGCGGATGTCGGCAACCGGGGTGGTGGCCTTGTCAACAGCAAATATCTGGATAACCGGATAGACGCCAAAATCGAAATTGCTCAGATTGGAAAAGGCCAGCCGGATAGCCTCACTCGGGCGATAGCGGTCGAACGCGCTGGAAAGATAGAGGTTGCGGTTATAATCCGGTTCGTTCGATCGCGTGCCGGCGGTTGCCGTTTGCCAAAAGCGGGGCCTGCCGGCGTCGAGATGCACCACGTTGCCGCCGTAATGACCGACGCCACCGCAGTGTTTGGCTTTGATCGTTTTCCAAAGAGCCTTGCCGTCAACTCCTGGCAACCAGAAGTCAAGGGCCATGCCATCCTGGTGCGTGCTGGTCCGCGCCACTTTGCTTCTCCGTTGGCGAAGGCGCTGATTGTATTCCTGGCTCCGGTAGGCCGATTCGATATTGACGACTTTGCCGGGGGCCGTTTGGTCAACAAAATAACTGAGCATAAACAGCAGCCGGGGAGAAATATGCTCGCCTTTTTCCGCTGTCGGAAAGTCGAAGACCCAATCCACCTTGTTGAAGGCCTCTTCGTTGAACGACCCATCCTTGTTAAGCAGGCTGACCTCGGCCTCACGTTTGTTGCGTAGATTCTTGAGGTGTAGGGAACCGCTGCCCATGAGAAAGAAACGGTTCGGCTCTGGCGCGCCATAGGCGAAGCTGGTGGACAGGAAGGTACAGGTCACGAGCATACATGTCAATTTGAGAAAACGAAGCAAAAGGTTCATAATTGGCCGCATACGCCTCCAGTGACAGTGAGGAGGAAATGGCTGGCCGCAGACGGTCATCATGCGAGAAAATCCGCGGCCATGGTACTTCTGGTATTGATCCGTCTGCCAGGTAGCCATGCCTGGTCAAACTGTTTGCCGTGGTAAGTTCAGAAAGATTTCTTATTTCCCCGCCCGTTCAGCCAATAAACGGCTGGCGATCTCCCGGCCTGTCGCCGTGCGCAATTGTTCAGGAAAAGTTTCCATCCCAGCGCCGCCCTGTTTTTTTAGCGTCTCTTCCAGCCGGGCGAGACGTCGGGCGTCGTCGAGGATGGCGGCGCTTGAGCCGACATCGTTGCCGCTGCCATTGTCGCGGGCAGCGTCTTCGGCCAGCAGCGCCAACACTTGTTCAGTGACTTCCGCTTTGGCTCCCAATTTGGGCAAAAGCTCGGCGGCGACGCCTTGATTGGCGGCATCCTGGCCAATACCTTGTAGAAAAACAGAGCAAATAACCACTCCGACGTTGCTTTTTTCGGCAATGGCGATGGTCTCGGCGTGGCGGGCGGCTCGCGCCAAGGCGCCGATGCGGGCGAAATCGCCGCGCAAAAGGCGTTTCACCTCGACCGCCACCTTGTCCTTCAAAAGAGCGTCCCGCGCCCCGGCGAAGTCCTCCGGCAGGGTGCCCAGGCATTGTTCGGCGAACTGGCAGTAAGCGGCGCAGCCGAAATCTTTTTTCGGATTGACGAAGCGATGACCGCAGGCGGGGCAGCGGCGGCTGGCGTCGTCCTTGTAAAATTCAACCGGCGCGCCGCATTTCGGGCAGGCGGCCTCAAAAATGGCGCTGGCGTTCCAGTATTGGCTGTCTTGTCCGGGACATTTCATGGCGATTTCTCCTGGCTGAAGGGCGGTCTTTGCATACCGAACAGGCTTCCATATTTTTAGGTAATACCTAATCAAACCGGACTAAATTTTTGCCAATTCTTGTGCGGGAGTACTCTTTAACATCTTGAGAAGAATTGGAAATAAGTCATCATTACGATGGTTGAAACGAAAACA
>JAIRRG010000034.1 GCA_031256095.1 Desulfobulbaceae bacterium | reverse complement strand
TATGCAATCGGCGCGGGGCCAGTTTTGGGCCAGTCAGGCGCGTATCCGATTATTCCTGGCTGATGCAGTTTCCCGGGCACGAGGCAATCGCCTCGTCGACGCAGGCTTGATCCCCTCCTTCGGGTTTGATGACGTAGGCCTTGTCCGTGTTGTCGTTAAAGGCAAAAATATCGGGACAGAGTTCAACACAGGCATTACAACCAAGGCACTCGTCCTCATTGATGACAACTTGCTTCATGACGTTTCCTCACAATAGAAAATTTCCACATCCCTGGCCTCTTCTCTGGCGCCGTTGGCCGCAAGCCAGCATCCAGGCTTTTACCTTGCCGCCAGCGCCTCGGCAATTTCTTTCTTGATGCTTCTGGCCATGGCCAATGGGTCTTTGGCGTCGCGGATTGGACGGCCTATGACCACATAATCGGCGCCGTTTCCTATCGCCTCTTTGGCGGTGGCGACACGCTTCTGGTCATCCTGGCCGATGACGTCAGCATTGAAGCCTGGGCGGATGCCCGGCGTGACGACGATGCAGGGGCCGCTGACCTTTTCGCGAAGGCTTTTCACCTCGAGGCCCGACGACACCACGCCATCACAGCCAAGTTCAATGGCCTTTTTGGCGCGCAGCAGCACCAGATCGGCAATTGTGCCCTGCAGACCGAGTTGCCGCATATCGGATTCGTCAAAACTGGTCAGGACCGTCACCGCCAAAAGTTTCATATCGCCCTTTTTCCTGGCAACGGCGGCGCGGATGATCGGGTCGTTGCCGTGGATGGTAGCCAAGGCGATGTCATGGTTTTGCAGTTGCTCAACAGCCAGGGCCACGGTCTCCGGGATGTCGAAGAATTTCAAATCAGCCATGACCTTGCAGCCGCGCCCGGTGATATAGTCAATCATCGGCCACCAACCGGCGAGGAATAGCTGCAAACCAACCTTGAAAAAACGGATTTCTCCCTGTAGCAGATCAACCAATCGTTTCCCTTCGCCGGCGTCGGCAACGTCCAAAGCGAAAATAAGCCGTTCGTCCAATGAAATGTCGTTCATACTCGCGCCCCACCCTGTTCCGTGATAGAATCTTGCTCCCAATGCCAAACCGCCCGCGACACTGCCGGAGGAGCCGTTACTATACCGGAAGCGGCACAGCGGCAGAAAGATTTTTCCCTTGGCTGCCGCTTCGTGACCATACGACGCTAGGCTGCCAGATGGCAAGATTTTTAGAAAAACTCAACAAAAACACCAAAATGCCGACTCGTTTTCACCTTGCGTTATTTTTTGCTCTGGCCATCATCCTGGGCGCCAGCCTCGCTCAAGCTGAAACTCAGACCAACCCGCCCACCTCAGCCAGCCGCGCTTCAGCCATGACCATTTCTCAGGCCGCGATTTTGGGCGTCGTCGAGGGTCTAACCGAATACTTGCCGGTCAGTTCGACCGGCCATCTGCTGTTGGCGGCAAAGATCATGGGCATTGGCGACAGTCCCAGCCTGACGGCGGCGGCAGCCAGCGAAGAAAAGGAAGCCATTGACGCCTATACCATCTGCATTCAGGCCGGGGCAATCGTCGCGGTCCTGGGCCTCTATTTCCGCCGCGTCGGCCAGATGGTCGCCGGCCTGACGGGAAAAGACGAAGCCGGGCGGCGACTGCTCATCAATATCATCGTCGGCTTTCTGCCAGCAGCGGTGATTGGCCTGGCAGCCAACAAATACATCAAAGAATGGCTGTTTGGTTCCTGGCCGGTGGTGGCCGCCTGGTTCGTCGGCGGCGTCTTGATCCTGGCCGTGCATCACTGGGGCAAAGGGCGCTCCCGCACCGGCCTTTCTGTCGAGGCGATGACCTGGAAAATGGCGCTCGTGGTCGGTCTGATGCAATGCCTGGCCATGTGGCCGGGCACCAGCCGCAGCCTGGTCACCATCGTCGGCGGCGTCATCAGCGGCCTGTCGCTGGGCGCGGCGGTGGAATTCAGCTTTCTTTTGGGTCTTATCACCCTGAGCGCGGCCACGGCTTACGACGCCTTGAAGCATGGTCACGAAATGCTGGCCATGCTCAGCCCGGCGGCGGTGGCCACTGGCCTTGTCTTCGCCTTCATTTCGGCGGTGGCGGCCATTCGCTGGATGGTTGGCTATCTAAACAAGCACGGCATGACCATATTTGGTTACTACCGCGTCATCCTGGCCCTGGTGGTCGGCGCCCTGCTCCTCAGCGGTCACATGAACTGAGGCGGCAAAACGAGGGAAACCAATGGCCAGACCTGCCGCTGAGCGAAGCCAAGAAGGTCATTCTATCGTTTACAGATGGCGAGCCAATCATCACCTAGCAATCATTGTCCCGGCCATGGTTTTAGCCGCCGCCTAGGCTGCGCGGTTATCGGCTCTGGGCCGGCTGGCCTGATGGCCGCCGATACCTTGCTTGCCGCCGGTATCGCCGTTGATTTGTACGAGGCCATGCCAGCACCGGCGCGCAAATTGCTGGCGGCGGGCAGTGGCGGCCTCAACCTGACCACGGAAGAAAAATTTTCGCTTTTTCTCGGCCATTATCCTGGACGCGAAGAAAGGCTGCGTCCCTTTCTCAAAGATTTCGGCCCACGCCAGACGCAAGACTGGGCGCGCTCTTTGGACGTCGCCACCGTGCGCGGCGCCGGCGGCAAGGTGTATCCAGCTTCACGCACAGCGGCGGAATTGACACATAACTGGTTAACCCGTCTGGACAATACCGGCCTGCGCCTTCACCTCGGCCACCGCTGGCTGGGCTGGGATGAGGCCGGGCGGTTGCGCTTCATGACCGGGCAAGGTGAAACCACCGCCGAGGCGGGGGCCGTCGTTCTCGCCCTGGGCGGCGGTAGCCGGCCACAACTCGGCGCCACCGGCCAATGGCGGCAAATTCTCGCCGCCGAAGGATGCGCCATTGCCCCTTTCCGCCCGGCCAATTGCGGTTTTGAGGTGGATTTCTCCGAACATTTCCGTGCCCGTTTCGCCCACCTGAGGCTGCCGCTGAAAAATGTGGTTCTCATTTTTTCTGACGGCGGGCAAAGCTTCCGAAAACGCGGCGAGTGCCTGGTTACGGCATACGGTCTCGAAGGCTCCTTAATCTACGCCTGCGGCCATCTGCTGCGCGACAGCCTGGAAGCCGGGCACGAAGCCTTGGTCCGCTTCGACCTCTTTCCTGACACGCCGCAACAGGCGCTGGCCGAAAAACTCAAGCGCCCGCGCGGGCGGCGCAGCCTGGCCAGCCATTTGGAAAAATGCCTGAGCCTGACAGGAGTCCGTCGTGGCCTGGCCTATGAATTTATTCCCAAAGAAACTTTTGCCGACTCGGAAGCCCTGGCGGCGGCGCTAAAAAATTTGCCCATTCCCTTGCTCAGGCCGCGCCCGTTGGCCGAGGCGATCTCGACCGCCGGCGGCCTGTGTTTTTCCGAACTGGACGATCACCTGATGCTGAAACGCCGCCCCGGTGTTTTCTGCGCCGGTGAAATGCTCGACTGGGAAGCGCCAACCGGCGGCTACCTGATCACCTGCTGCCTGGCCACCGGGCACGCCGCTGGGCTGGCCGCCAGAAACTGGCTGAAGAAAGGATCCCCTTCGCAAACCGCCTGGAAGCGACTGCACGAATAAAGCGGCACAACGCCGTTGCCGACGCCGCACCGCCATTATCCATGTCCCCGCTGCCCCTCGTCCCCCGACGAGAGGCAGCAAACAAGAACAGCCAAACTAACCGCCCTTAAAACTCGTAACGAATTTGCAGGCTTCCGGTCACGCCTTGCCTTTCGCCAACATAACCCTGGATACCGACGTCACAGGACACAGGCAATCCTTTCGAGGGCGCAACCACCAGGCCCAACTCGCCAATGCCGGTATCGCCGTTCAAAGCCGGAGCGTCGATGGCATAGCCGTTGGTGGTGGCCCTGGCTATGCCGTCGAACTCATGTTCGTAGGCAGCGCCGATGTAGGGGTGGATGGTAATCCGCCCGTTTCGGGGCGATTGCTATGACGGGCGGTAGGATGCTGCCCCGACAATGGGTTACGGTTCATGGTTGCCAACTTGCCGCGTAGGGCGCGTCGTGACGCGCCGATAAAGGGCAGCGATTTGGAAAAATTACCAAACATATCGGCGCATTACGCTCGCGGCTGTGCCACTTCGCTCATGCGCTCTACGCAGTCCGCCCTACCTCGCTTTTGCGCCCTAGCCCTTTTGTATAAATGGATTGCTTCGTCATTTCATTCCTCGCAACGACGTTGAGCATAATTTTAGTGTGTGCGGCGTGGGCGGAGCGCAAGCAAAAGAAAGGCGAATCCAGTTTATGCCAGCAACGCCGCGGGATTATTGCAACTGCCGCAAGTGCTCTTGGGCTATTTGCCGGGCTTCCGGATTGCGACTCTGGGCATCAGAAAGGCGGCGATTTGGAGAAATTACCAAATATATCGGCGCATTACGCTCGCGGCTGTGCCGCTGCGCTTATGCGCCCTACGTGATCCGCCCTATTTTGCTTTTCCGGCTTCCATATCGCAAGCCGGATCACCGGCCCAATCCAACGGATATAAGCCATCCGCCACCAAGCGGTGAAATGTCGAATACGGCCACGCCGCCACGGATTCGGCATAACCATGCTTCACCGGGTTGATATGGCAATAATCGACATGCGCCGCGTAATCGGCATCATCACGGATGGCGTGTTCCCAGAAACGCCGTTGCCATATACCGCGCTCGCCACGGGCGGCACGCGCCGGAGAGCGCGGCTCGGTCATCGGCAAAGCTTTGGAAAAGCCTTGTTTAATCAGCCGCCACCGCCCGGAAAAATCATCGTCGCCTGGCGGCAGCGTCCACACACAATGCAAGTGGTCGGGCAAAACCACCCAGGCGTCAATATGAAAAGGACGTTTCGCCATCACATGCCGCGTCACGGCCCGCAAAACATCAATATGCCGAACCAGCAAATCGTTGGGAAAACGCCGCCACAGATTGACGGTGAAAAAATATGTCCCCCCGGCGACGCGATAACGGCGATAATTAGGCATATTTTCGTTATTCGGTTATCGAACCAATACCGTCGTAGTCGTAGGGCGGGAAAGCGAACCGCCACCGGCGGGAGCGCATCCCGCCATTTTACACCCAAGGTGTAGGGCGCGTCGTGACGCGCCGATGAAGGGCGACGTTTTGGAGAAATTACCAAATATATCGGCGCATTACACTACGCTTATGCGCCCTACAAGTCCACCTTACCTTGCTACGCAGTCCGCCCTACCTCGCTACGAAGTCCGCCCTACCTTGCTGTCATTGCCCATTGTAAAAACTGGCAATAATGGCTTTAAGATCACTGATGCGCGTTTCGTCACTCGGATGCTGCCCCCCGTATTCACCGTAAGGAGTGGAAGTCAATTCAGACGGGATATTGGGATTGGGAGAAGGTGATGAGTATCCTGGGTTTTCGGCAGCCAGATTGTGCAGATTGTCAAACTTTCCTATGCAGGTAACGGCAGCCATGGGGTTTATGTTAGTCTTCTCCAGCATCAGCGTGACCGCATACGCATCCGCAGCGGATTCCATTGCAAGCGAATATTTCTCAATATCCTTTTGCTGCTTGTTTTTTAGGGAAAAATTATTTGCCCAAGCTTTAGACAACCAGGACGGATTATAGAAAATATTCATGGTTTCAACTGCAAAATTATCATTTGCCACAATATGCCCGACTTCATGGGCAAGGGCAAAAAACAGTTCATCATCGGTCATAATAGCCAATTCACCATAAAAGACACGTATCTCGCCGATGTTGCCGTCGCCCAGGCCGGCTGAAAAAGCATTCACCGTATTATCCATATATACTTTCCCGCTCAGTTGTAGTCCTGTCAAGGCGGACAGCTCGGCTAAGATATTATTGACCCTTTGGGCGTAGGGACTATCGTCGGCCGCAATTAAGCCCAGACTTGCATACGCATTATCTTGTTCGTCAATCAAGTATTGGTTGATTGTCCTTACGTCTTCCGGATTCTCAGCCAAGGTATCTACCAGGTTTTGCCTTTCGGCGTTGCTGGCATTCTTGTTGTCAAGAATATCCAAATATTCTTGCACTACCGCATTGCCGGTACCGCTGCTGCTGTTGCCGCCGGTATTATTGCCAGGGCTGGTATTGCCGCCGCCATTGACAAGCCCACCACCAGTGTTGGTGTTTGTGCCTGTATTGCCTGTATCGCTGCCGGTATTGGTATTGCTAGAATCGGTGTTACCGGTGTCACTGCCGGGGTTGGTGGTGTCGGTGCCGGGAGGAATAATGGTGGTGCTTCCAGTCATGCCGGTGTTGCCGCCAGCCAGACCAACGTTGCGCAATGTTGGATAGCCTTGGCCTTCGTTAATGCTCCAGATATTAACAAAATCCCAGTTGTTAAAGGACGCCTGCTGCATCATTTGGGCTGTCGTCAAACCCGTACCGCCAGCGCTGGTAGTAAGGCCAGAGGTTTGGCTATCCCAATAACTGTTGGAAATAGTACCCCACTTATTGGAATTTTCTCCCACGAAACCGCCAACCGTACTATCCACAAAACCACCGTCACCAATTCCGACAGATACCTTGCCCGTACTATAGGAATCGAAAATCTCGCCAGAACTCGCTCCCACAAAGCCGCCAGTTTCCGAACCACCACCAGGAGGAGTGCCAGTAGTTACCGCACCCGTGCTATAAGAATTGGAAATAGTGCCTGCATTACCTCCCACAAAACCGCCAGTGGTATCGCTATAATCACCAGTCGTCACCGCGCCTGTGCTGTACGACCTAGAAATAGTGCCTGAGTTCTCTCCCACAAACCCACCAGTTTCTGTGTTGAAATCACCGGTTGCCACCGTGCCTAGACTATAGGATTGGTCAATACTAGCGGTAGTGTCATTATATCCCACAAAACCGCCAATCATATAGCTTCTGTAGTATCCAGTCACCGCACCCGTACTATAACTAGTCGAAATTGTACCATAGTTGGTCCCAACCAAACCGCCAAATGCATCACCTGTTCCAGCCACGGCGCCTATGCTATAGGAGTTGGTAATTGTACCTGCGTTCATCCCCACCAAACCACCAACAGCACCAGGGTCGCCGCCGCCGCCAGTCCCAGTCACGATGCCTGTGCTGTAGGAGTTGGTAATTGTACCCGTGATAAGGCTACCAGTTACAGAACTAGTGTAACTCATGTTGTACCCGACCAAACCGCCAACTGCGTAATCCCCAGTCACTGTGCCCGTGCTATAGGAATTGGTAATAGTAGCATTGTTGTACCCCACCAAACCGCCAATCTGACCAGCAGATATTCCACCAGAATTAACTGTCCCAGTCACGGTACTTGTGCTATAGGAGTTGGTAATTATACCACTGTTCTCCCCCACCAAACCGCCTATGCCGCCATTCCCATTCACCGTGCCTGTGCTATAGGAGTCGGTAATTGTACCTGCGTTCATCCCCACCAAACCGCCAACAGCTGAGTAACCAGCGATAACAGCATTGATGATCCCTATATTGTCAATTTGCGCATTATGGTCGATATACCCAAAAAGTCCTTGAAAACTGTATGGGCTATTTATAGTTAAGCCGGTAATGGTGTGCCCCAGTCCATGAAAAACTCCCGTAAATGGGGCACCAGTGCCATTGGGCACAGTGCCAATGGGCACAAAACCCGCCCCGCCATCCCAGTTACTGGTGTCGGAGGCGTCAATATCTTTGCCCAAAGCATAGTAACCGGCCAGGTTTTGGTTCATGGCTTGCAAGGCGAGCAGGTTATTGATAACCGTGTAGGGTTGCCCGAAGATGCTCAAACTCGGATTAGCGCCGGATAGGGTAATTGTCGCCCAGGAAGGAAGATTGAAGGCGCCGCTGCCGCCGGTGGCCGGGGCGATATTTAGGCCCGCCACATCACCAGTGGCGGTAATCTTGGCATTGACGTTGACATCGCGGTAAGCCATCAGGGTCAAAACGGTGTTGCTGGCCCAGGTGACATTGTCGTAGACAGAAATATCGCCATTGACGCCGCTTGATCCGTCGCCGCTGCGAATGACGACGCTGCCATTTTCGAGATTGTTGGAAAGCGTTGCTCCGGTCATATCGGTGGCTATGGTTTCGCCGGTGTCAATGTTGACGATGCCGCCACTGGGGCCGACGACAAAATCAGTGGGGTCAAGCAGCCAAGTCCCAAATTTCCCGACCGGCGCCGAAGTATCCACTCTGGCCGTATCGCCGACCTTTAGCGTCTGGCCGGAGGTCTCCACCCAGCCGCCGTCGCCGCCGTTTTGGCCGCCCTTGGCGCTAATCGCGCCGTCAAAAGCTGTTTTCCCCTGGCTCCACACCACGACCTGACCGCCATCGCCGGCGGTGATGGCATCGGCTTTGATGACGGCGTTGGCGCTGACAGTGGTATTGTCGGCGTTTTTCTCCGGCCCCTGACCGTGGGCGTTGCCGCCAAGCAATACCGTGCCGCCGCCCACTTGACCGGAGGCGTCAACGCTGGTCTTGCCGGTAAGCGTCACCTCATTGCCGGTGACAACGATACCGCCGCCGTGCTGGCCGCCCGTGGCGGTAATTGTGCCGGAGGAAATCACCTGGCCGTCGCCGGTCATACGGACGCTGCCGCCATCTTTTGAGGCGGAGGAGGCGTCAACAACTCCCGTGTTGACGACATCAACCGCCGCGCCTTCACCCTTGAAAACAACTTTGCCGCCAGCCAGTTCGGCGGCGGCGGCGCTGACCAGGCCGCTGTTATTAACCACGGAAGAGACGACGCCATCAAGCTGTTTGGCGGTGAGCAGCACGGCGCCGCCTTCGGCCTTGATGGTGCCTTTGTTATCGACACCAAGGAGAACGCCGTCGGTGGTGTGCAAGGTATCGACCATCTGTTCCGAGGTGGTGAAGGAAATGAGGTCATCGCCATAGACATCAAGCGTAAAGCTGGCGCCGGAAGCCAGGGCCACCTTGCCGAGTTTGGCGGCGATGATGCCGTCGTTACGCACCGACGGCGCGACCAGGGCGGCAAAGCCGCTGTCGCGCACGCTGATCAGGCCGGAATTGATAATGGCGGCCTCGGCCTGGCCGGGTTTATTAAAGAGGTAATTACCGGCCATGAAATTTTTATTACTGATGTCCGCCGTTGAGGCGACAAAGCCGCCGGTTTCGACGCGGGCGCCGTTATGAATGATGACGCCAGCCGGATTGACGAGAAAAACGTTGCCGTTTGATTGCAACGATCCGGCAAGCTGGCTGGCGCCGCCACCGCCGATGACGCGGTGCAGGCCGGCGGAATTGGTTGACGGCATATTGTCGATCACCGCTTCATTTTGACCGATGTCAAACGCTTGCCAGTTGATGATGGCGCGGTTAGTCGCCTGGTTGATGGTGGTGGTGGGGCCGGACTGGCTGATTTGCGCCTGGCCGCCGACAACTTTACCGCCGGAGGGAGCGGCAAAGACAGTTGAAGGAAGAAGCAGAGCCAAACAGGGGGACAGGGCCAGCAGTTTGTGCAGTTTTTTCACGCTACGCATCGGGGTTCCTCCATGGTATCGGGATGGATTTGGATGATTGTTATGATTTTGTTGGTTATGGCTTTGTCTTTTATAAAAACCGGAAAAATCACCGGCGGTGAACAGAATGGCGGGATGCGCCCGCCAGAGGCGGGCTTTCCCACCCTACGCTTGGAGCGTGATGTAGTGTAGGGTGCAATAGCCGAACCGCCATGGGCGGGAGGCGTATTGCACCGTAATATCAACGGCGTAGCCGCAAAGCGTAATGCACCGATACGGAAATGGGCGTAAGGCGCATTGCGCCGAATGCGCCGTAGTTTTTTTATAGCCAGCACACATGACGGCATTGGTCCGCATTTCCTTAAAACAAGAACGACATCTGGACGCCGCAACGGTTGCCTTCGCTCTTGCCGCGAATATCCTGCAAGCCTTTCGAGGCATAAAAACCCATGTTGAAATCGGGCAGATTATCCCGGCCAACATGGCCCCACAGGCGGACGCCGATACCAAGGGAGGCCAGGGTTTCGGCATCCGGCATACCGGCGACATCCTCCTCGCTCCAGGCCCGGCCCCAGTCGTAAAAGAGGTAAGGCTGGATGGCGGTTTTGCCGGTCAGCGCATGGGTCCAGCGCGGCTCGATGGTGAAGGCGGCGCCGTTGTCGTTCTTGATGATGCCAGGCTCAAAGCCGCGCCCGAACTGGGCGCCGCCAAGCTGGAACTGGTTGTAGGAGGAAAGCGGCGAATCGGTGAGCTGGGCGCTGGCCGCCGCGAACAGGCTGAAGGCGCCGAACAGTTGCTGGTTGCGCGAGAGATAGATATTGAACTTGGCATAATTGGCCGGGGCCAGCGGGTTCGAGGCGTCCCAGGCTTCATCGGTGGCGCCAAAGATATTTAAGCCACTGGTAAAGGAAGGAATAACCTGGGTGACGCCGCGCCAGGCGTCGGCCATATCGAAGGTGACGGTGGCGGTAAGGCCGCGCAGGCGGTCGGTGCTCAGGCGCTGGTCAAGGGCGTCGCCCCTGGTGTCGCGGCTGACAAAGGACAGCCCGGCCGAGAGGTTCACATCGCGGCTACGGATAAAGGGATAGGAAGCGCCGACGGTAACGGTATTGCTGTCGGTGGAGTAGCCGAATTGGCGGGCGAAATCGGTACTGGGATCGGGACTGGCGCTGTAGGCATAGGAGCCTTGCAACAGCAACCCGGATGAAAATTGATAGGATTCGGCCAGCTCGATGCTGTGGTATTCGCGGTAATTGAAGGCCTGATTGTAGGAGATGGTGGTTTTGGCGCCAATCAGCGGCAAAGCGGCAAGACTGACGCTGGCGTTGAACATATACGGCCCGGCCGATTTGGTGCCGCTGTTGTCCCAGCCGACGGAACCGCTGACTGTCTTCGCGGCCACCGTCAAGACGAGAATCGAGGCGCCGCGCTCGGCGCCCTCTTTGAAGCGCGAGGAGACGGTTATCCCCGGCAAATCACGCAACAGCAGCATCTGCCGCTCAAAGTCCTGATGGCGCAAGGGACGTTGGCCGGTCAGTTTCGCTTCGACGCCGGAAAAATAAGAGCGGAAACGGGCCACCAGGTTTTCCTCGCCGACATATTCAACCGAGGCAATATAGCCCTCGACGGCGACCAGGCGGATATTGGCTTTCACTGGTTCCAGTTTTTGCGCCGGCAGCAGCACGCGGGACAGGAGATAACCGGCATCACGGTATTTTTTCGTCATTTCAACGGCGATCTTGTTGATGGCGGCAAAGCCAACCTGGGTGCCGGTGAGGGCGGCATAGGGGGCGAGCAGTTCCCGCTCGCTGAACGCGGTGGCCCCTTCAACGCGCAGCGAGGCAAGGGTAAAACGCAGCTTGGAATTCGGCGCCATCTGGCCCATTTCTTCCGCTTGCAGGCGCAAGGGCGGCTGGGCCTTCGGCTGCGGTTGAGCCTGTTGCCGTTGTTTATCGAGCGTGTCGAGGGTGGCGGCGCCAGACGGCAGCGGGCACAAAGCGGCGCATAACAGGGACAACGACAGGGCCAGCGGCAGGCAGAAAGCGGCCATCCGTAAGTTTTTTTGCAAAATCATTGCGCGGATCCTTGGAAATATGTTGCGAGTATGTTGTCCATGAAAATCATGGCAAAGCCGCCTGGCCGGGTGATGCCAATAAAAAAAGCCTTGCCCGATTGCCGGGCAAGGCCATAGTGATGCCACGCCACAGCGGCGCGGCAAAAGGAGATAAACCTAGTTAGGGAAAGAACAAGAGAGAGAGCAAGAATCGTGCCAGAATGGAGAGAAAAATGGTTTTTTCTTCCGCCATCTGGCTACGCCGGGCCGGTTGATCATGCCGCTATGCCGTGCCGCCGCCTTTATATGGGCTGGCAATGTTTCACAAGAAATCATGGTGTGGCTCCACCGAACACACTGACAATATGAGCAAGCTGACAAACGGTACGAATAACGCCATACTCTCAATCGGCGGTTGATATACAGTCTGATAAGGCCGGAAGCAAGTCAATTTATGGAAAAAATTTTAATATTTCATAAATGTTCCATTTGAATGGCTATCGTTCATTTGGCATATGAAACATACCAGCCGACCTTGACATATAGGCCATGATATGTCAG
>JAIRRG010000006.1 GCA_031256095.1 Desulfobulbaceae bacterium | reverse complement strand
GTTATTCTCAATACTTACCTATAAATTGCCTGGGATGTCGCTGGCCAGTGCGATGCTAGGTGGATATTTTTTTCCCGGCTCGGTGCCTGGTGGTGGAGAATTTTTACCGCCGCTGGCCTGCATCGACCGCCGTATGCCAACCTTCCAGTATGCACAAGGTGTCCACCTCATTTGGCGGCAGGGTGAAAATTTGCTGCCACCGCACCATAGGATATGGGGCAACCGAAAGAGAGGGGGCAACTTCGGCGGGAAAGAAGCGCGAAGATACCTGTCTGGCCACAGTCCGTGGCAAAAGACTTGCCCGGTTTTGCCGCGGATCGTTCGAAAAAGAAGTGGTTTAGGACATAGAAAGAGAGGCCGGATTTCCTTCCAGGGCAGCTAGTTCCCGGCGAGCGAAATCAAGCCCGGCGTCCAAGGTCAAGGCCAAGCGCAGAAAATCTCTCGCCGCCTGATGCTGACCGAGCCGGGCGTGATTGACGCCGAGATTGGCATAGTCAATGGCCGAGGCCGGGTTGAGTTCGATGGCACGTCCAAAGGCACTGATTGCCTGATCATAATGTCCTAGCTTATACCATGAAACGCCCAGGCTGTTGTGGATATCCGGGCGTTCCTCATCGGCATCAAGCCCGCGCTTGAGCATTTCGATCGCCTCCAGATAACGCCCCATTTTTTGCAAACAGCCGCCGACGTAGGAACAGATGGTGGCGGTTTCCTCGTCTGTGGCGCTCAACTCCAATGCCTTGATAAAACAAGCGACGGCCCGTTCCAGCTCACCACTACTTATCGCCTGTTGCCCACGGTAAAAAGGCAGATAGGCATTGGCTGGCAACAGACGCTCCATGGCCGTCAATTTTTGGTCAAGGATGGCCTTGTCGTCAAGCAAGTTCATGGCAAGCTTTGCAGCGAAGAGCCCGGCTTCGTCCTGACTAGCCCGTTCCCGAAAATGGGCGCCGGGCATAATGGCATAAACAGCGGGAATCGCCAGTTGCCGATGGGTGGCATCAACGAGAAAAACTGACAAGCCAATTGGCGTCAGCGCCGAGAGAATCCTCTGTATTTCCACAAGGATATCATCATCGGCCAGATTGGGCAGATCGTCTATGGATTTTCCCGTCTCGCCGCCCAGGTAGGCCAGTTCGACCAGCGATGTCGGTTTTGGCAGGCCGGAAGCGACGTAGTTGGCAGCGGTATTGAAATCACCGGCCAGTTGCGCCACCTCGGTAATGGCTCGAATCGCCGCTTTCTCTGGGTCGGGGCTGGTGCCGGCGGTGTAAACGATTTCACTTGTTGCCGGAAAGGTGGCGACATCGACGCCGACCGCCGCCACAGTGGCGACGCCGGTGTCAAGGCTGAAATCGTAGAGTTTCAGATCGACGTCGGCATTAGCAAACTTCAGCAGCAATTCTCGGGCCACAGGGTCGGTCAGGCTTTGGCTATCAATCATCGGCGCGGCCAGGCGCCCACGGCTAACCACGGATGACACATGGCGCTCGACCACCTCGCAGATGGCCTGCAAAGCGGCTTCCTCCAAGGTATTGCCGGCCGATGAACCGTTGAATTCGTTAATGGTGAAAAACCAGGAAAAGGGCAACAACACCGCCCGCCCGCTGGCCAAGTCGGTGGCCCAGGCCCATTTCAGAGGGATTCCGGCTAAAAGTTGCCGCAGCTGACTGCCGGTGAGCTGCTTATCTCCCACCGATTTTAGTAATTCTTCCGGAGGAAGCAAGGGATAATCACCTAAGCTTTCGTAATCGCCGACAATAAAATTTTCCGGTTGGCGGCAAAACGAGAACAACGAGAAGCGTTCGGCCAGCTCCATACAGGCCGACGCCTCGGCTTGAGCTGGGGACGCACCCTTCCCCATCTGTTTCTTGGTGCCAGTGAGGGCCTGGGCGTCGTCGCCGCAAACGCTGAAGTAGACCGGGATGCCGAGCCGCCCGTTGTCGATGCGTCGTACCTCGTGGACGATTTTTATCGGTAATTTACTGATCTGATTATAAAAATTGGCAAGCGTCTCTTCTGGGCGTCTGGCCTTGTCCTGATCGGTGGTAAAAGTTTTACGGCAGGATTGCAGGGAAATCGGGCGGGCGTTCATCAAATTAGGTCCTTTGCGGCAAAAAAAACCGAAAAGACGCGACCGTAAGCGATAGCGAGGCCCGTGTTTTTTCGGCTGGAGGGTTGAGGGGCAAAAATATACTTCATTTCACATCATGTTCGCCATGGTTACGGTGTCCATATACAGTTCTGGCTCTTTTCCGGGAAGAATGTTGATGGCAAGCCACGAAAACATCCATTGTTTTTAGCAAGAAATACCAAGACCTTCGGTCAGATTCCGCCAGCGCGCCGCCCAAGCTTGTATATGGTACTGGCAAAAGACATCCCGCACCTCCGTTTCCGCGAGCCGTAATTCCAGCCGCAGGCGTTTTTCTGGCAGAATGCTGGCGGCGCGCTCAGACCATTCTATGACAGCGCATCCAGAAAGATAAAAGTATTCCTCTAGCCCAACGGCCAACGCCTCATCGGAGCTGTGCAGCCGGTATAAATCAAAATGATAGAGCGGAATCCGCCCTTGGTACTCATGAAAAATCGCAAAACTGGGACTCGTTACCGGCGGCTCGGCGGGCACATCCATCCCTCTGGCGATGGCCTGGGTCAAGGTGGTTTTGCCAGCTCCCAGATCGCCATCAAGACAGATGATATCGCCTAGTCTTACCAGTTTACCTAAAAGAAACCCGAATTCCTCGGTCTTTTTAAGTGAGTTTAGAATTAGGTTGGCGGTTGAGTATTGACTCATTGGAGAAAATAAAAAAACCCGGGCGCCGGAGTCCGGCGCGGCGGGTATAAAAGGGACGCAGAGGAACGGGTTTATTTTGTCAATTTGACGACATTTTCAGCTTGAAAACCTTTGTCTGTTTTGGCGATGGTAAACTCCACCGCTTCGTTTTCTTCGAGTGTCCGGAAACCGTCGGTCTGAATAGCGCTGAAATGAACGAAGACATCCGCTTGCCCGTCGCCGCGCTCAAGAAAACCATAACCCTTCCCGGCGTTGAACCACTTGACTTTTCCCTGCACACGATCCGCCATCACTATCCTCCGTTAAATCTTGCCAGTACCGCCCGGCGAAACAATCCGTCGGGACTTTGTTGCCAGATAGCAGAGAATTGTAACAGGAATACCCGCGGCCAGTCAAGCAAATTCCCGGAAAATCGCCAGCTTCATTCAATGGGTCAACGCCCGGCGGCATGGACGCCTAAAGGCAGCGAGGCGAGAAAACG
>JAIRRG010000152.1 GCA_031256095.1 Desulfobulbaceae bacterium | reverse complement strand
GTTGATAAAGGCAATCGGCCCCTTGAACAAGAAGCGATCGGCGGGATTGTCGAGGCGCTCAAATGGCAGATTGATCTGGGTCAGGCTGGGAATACCCTGTACTGGATGATCGCTGGTGTTTTTTACGGTAATATCAACGGAAAACAGATAGCTGTCGTTATCAAAGTTATAGCGGCGCTCGACGATAATGCCGTTGCCAGCTTCGGCCCGCATGACCAAGGCGGCATTTTTTGCCGCGGAGCCCACGTTGAGGCCAGTCGTCTCGGCCTGATAAAAGAGATTGTCGGCGACCAGATCGCCCCAAGAAAATTTCAGCGGATAGCCTTCTTCGGGAGTGTTTGTCACCAATTCCTTGCCTGGTGAATCCTTTTTGATGCTCTCTTTATAACGGTTGAGCGCCAGGCTTTTCAAAGCCGCGCCATTTTCCGAGAAAACAGCGGTGAAGAGATCGGTGCGCACCGTGATATCCCGTCCCAGCCTGGCAGGCGGAACCGCTTGCGGAACCGTGGACGGTTGGGGTGAAGAGACGGATTTTGGCAAAGCCGGAGCCGTCATGACCGGCGGGGTGGTGGCTGACGCGGACGGTTGCGCCGGACCGGCGGTCTGCTGGGCCGGAGGCGGAGTCGAAGAACCGATAAAAAAATACTGATAGCCAACAATAATGGCCACTGACAGGGCAATAGCCAAAAGGACCCGGAAATTATCCATGCTTCATTCCATTTTCGGGAGAAGGTTGCTGATTGAAACTTCTTTCATCGAACCGGGTCGTAGCCGCCCGGCGAAAAAGGATGACAGCGCAGAAGCCGCCTCAGCCCCATAAAGACGCCGCGGACGGCGCCGTATTTACCGACCGCCTCAATCATGTAGCGGGAGCAGGTCGGCTCAAAACGGCAAGCCGGTGGCAGAAATGGCGAGACGCAGGCGCGGTAGAAGCGCAGCAGGGCAAGCACCGTCAGGCGCGGCCAAGCCATGATATTCATTTTTCCCATCTTCTGTTCTCCTCCATGCGGCGCACCGCCATCGCCACTTCCTTAGGTGAGGCGCAGGCGAAATCCGGCTTCACCGTCAGCACCATGTCGCTTCCGGCGGGAAAAACATCGCGGTGCAGGCGAAAAGCTTCCCGGCATATCCGCTTAATGCGATTGCGCACGCAGGCTCCCCGGATTTTCCGATGCACACTGATGCCGAAGCGAGACGGATGACCCGGCCCGGTTTCGGCAGTAACAAGAGTCAGGCCAGCGCCATGACGGCGCAGGCCTTTGGCGTAAACGCGGGCATAATCACTGGATTTTCTCAGGCGACAATTCCTGGGAAAAGAAAAATCGGCCAAGGACTCAGGCGGAAAGACGTTGCCGGCCATGGGCGCGGCGGGCATTGATCACCGCCCGGCCGCCACAGGTTTTCATGCGAGCGCGGAAACCGTGGGCGCGTTTGCGTTTTAACTGACTGGGTTGAAAGGTTCTTTTACTCATGATGCGATTCCTGTTCGCCCGCCATCAAGCGGGATAAAAATACAAATACATAGGGGCGAACGCCATACTGAAAGGCCGCCCAATAGATTGATAAGTTATTAATAGTACTCGTATCATTGCTCACGTGTCAAACAGTTTCGCGGCAAATGGACGTTGTATTCCAATTTCTAAAAATGATTCCAACAGATTATAAGACACCAGCAAACAGTTTTCACAACATGCCAAAGCCTCCAGATCCATGCTTGCTTGCGCTGGGGCCGCGAACCATGCTAGTTTAATAAATTTCGACGTCCTGACTGTAAGTGTCGGGGCAATAATTTTGCTATCCACCACCCATGCGCGAATTTGATATTGTCGTCATCGGCGCCGGGCACGCCGGCTGCGAGGCGGCGCTGGCCTGCGCCCGTCTTGGTTTCAATACCATGGTCGCGGTGATCAACGCCGACACCATCGGCGCCATGTCCTGTAACCCGGCGATTGGCGGCCTGGCCAAAGGCCATCTGGTACGGGAAATCGACGCCCTCGGCGGCGAAATGGCCATCAACATCGACGCCACCTCAATCCAGTTCCGCCGCCTCAATACCAGTAAAGGCTTGGCCGTGCGCTCATCACGGGCCCAGGCCGACCGGCTGCTCTACCGTCTGCGCCTGAAATCGGTACTGGAGCGCCAGGAAAATCTGTCGATCCGCCAGACGGCCATTGAAAGGGTCGTGGTGAAAAACAGCCAGGTCGCCGGAGTGGTCACCTCTCTTGAAGAGGCCATCCTTTGCCGGGCCGTGGTCATTGCCACCGGCACTTTTTTGCACGGCCTGGTCCACATCGGCCTCAACCATTTCGCCGCCGGGCGTCTTGGCGACGCGCCATCTCTTGGTCTGGCTGCCTGGTTGCGGGAGGCGGGATTCAGTGTCGGGCGCATGAAAACCGGCACCGTGCCGCGTCTCGACGCCAAAACTATTGATTACAGCGATTTGGAAGTCCAGCACAGCGACCAGCCGCCGACTCATTTTTCTTTTGCTTCCGAGGGACGTTATACGCTGCCGCAGCGGCCCTGCCATATCACCTACACCAACGAAACGACACACGCCATCATCCGCCGCGACATCGCCGGCTCGCCGCTTTATGCCGGCATCATTGAAGGCATCGGCGCCCGCTATTGTCCGTCGATTGAAGACAAGGTGATGCGCTTTCCAGAAAAGACCCGGCACCAGATTTTCCTTGAGCCAGAGGGCCTCGACACCACGGAAGTCTATCCGAATGGCTTGCCAACCAGTTTGCCATTTGCTACCCAGATTGAGATGGTCAGAAGCATCAAGGGCTTGGAAAGAGCGGCAATTATCCGTCCCGGCTACGCCATCGAATACGATTATGTCGATCCACTGGAGCTGTGGCCATCGCTGGAAACCAAGAAAATAAAGGGCCTCTTCCTCGCCGGCCAGATCAACGGCACTTCCGGCTACGAAGAGGCGGCGGCGCAGGGCCTCATCGCTGGCGTCAACGCCGCCCGCTTCATCGACAACAAAGAACCGTTCATTTTGGACCGCTCTGAAGCCTATATTGGTGTTTTAATTGACGATCTTGTCACTTTAGGCACGAGGGAACCGTATAGGCTCTTCACCAGCCGCGCCGAATACCGGCTCCTGCTGCGCGAAGACAACGCCGACCTGCGCCTGTGCGAAAAAGGCCATCAAATTGGCCTGTTACCGCCAAAGCGTTATGAAAAATTTCTGCAAAGGCAAGAAGAGCTTACGGCAGCGCTGGCCTTTTTACACAACCAGGAAGTCAAGGCGTCGGCGGAAATGGACGCGGCGCTTGCCACCCTGGGCAGCGCCCCATTGAAGCAAAAGACGGCGCTGGCCGATCTGCTGCGGCGCCCGGAACTCGATTTGGCGGCCATAGCCAGCCTGCCGCTCAATGATGACATCCGCGCCCGTTTACGGCATTTATCGGAGCGGGCAGTGGGTGAAGAGGCGCGGCTCACCATCAAGTTTAGCGGTTATATCGACCGCCAGGCCGAGCAAGTGGCCCGATTCAAGAAGATGGAAAATATGAAATTGCCCGACGAAATTGACTATCGCTCCCTACCCGGCCTATCGAACGAAGTGGTGGAAAAGCTGAGCCATGTCCGCCCAGCCTCACTCGGGCAGGCATCACGCATCTCCGGGATCACCCCGGCGGCAATCGCCATTTTGCAGGTGCACCTGCGGCGCCTGAGGGGCTGAATATGCTTACCTATCCGCAAATAGATCCGGTGATTTTCAGTGTCGGCCCCGTAGCTATCCGCTGGTACGGATTAATGTATGTGCTTGGTTTCATCGCCAGCTACCTGCTGGTGCAAAGGCAGATAGTGAAACACCGGCAAGAGGCGTTGGCCGCCCGTTTTGATAACCTGAACCTGGTGCTAATCCTGTCAGTGATCGCCGGCGGGCGCCTCGGCTACGTGCTGTTTTATAATCCAGGCTACTATTTCAGCCACCCGGCGGAAATAGTAGCCACCTGGCAAGGCGGCATGTCGTTTCATGGCGCCTGCCTGGCTTTGCTCCTGTCTGGTCTGTGGTTCTGCCGCCACTACCGTCTCGACTTTTGGATTACCGCCGATTTTTACGCGGCCACGGCGCCGATTGGGTTGGGTTTGGGCAGGATTGGCAATTTTTTGAACGGCGAGCTGTATGGGCGGGTCACCGATGTCCCGTGGGCGATGGTTTTCCCCGACGGCGGGCCGCTGCCGCGGCATCCGTCGCAGATTTATGAAGTTCTGCTCGAAGGGGCGCTACTGTTCGTCATTTTGTGGCTGAACCGGGAAAAAACCTGGCAGGGACGCTGGCCGCATCGCGGCTGGCCGCACGGAGCAATCGCCGCCCTTTTCCTTATCGGCTACGGCCTGATCCGCATATTTGTCGAAAACTTTCGCCAGCCAGACGCGCAGTTGGGCTTTCTTTTTGACTTTGTCACCATGGGGCAGCTGTTAAGCGGCTGCATGATTCTCGGCGGCCTAGTCATCTGGTGGCGCCGAAGGCGAGGCATGGCAGCCCGGTAAGCGGACCCCTCATCACGCCGAAGCCGGATGTCAGAGGACGGCTTTGCCTGGCAAATATCATCAATCGCCAAGACAGGTTTTGACCCGGCGGGCGCAATTGACCCAGCTATGATCAAGCGGCACCGTGGTCCTCTTGCCGATCACCTCTTCGAGCGGCACCGGTTCCGACGACTCGCCTTTGCTGGCAATCATATAACCAGCCAGCCCTTCTTCAAAATAACGGACGCAGGCGCTGCCCAAGCGCGTTGCCAGCAGGCGGTCGGCGGCTGACGGTGTGCCGCCGCGCTGGAGATGGCCCAAAATGGTCAGGCGCGCTTCAAGTCCGGTCAGTTTTTCCAACTGCTGGCTAAGGCGCTGGGTGTTGCCCTGACGCCCGGCCTCGAACAGGGCGATTTCGGCGGCGATTTGTTTTTTCTCCTCGCTTTTGGCGGCATCCTTGCGTTTTTTCATCTCGTTCAAGATGGTATAATCCTGGATGGCAATCGCCCCTTCGGCGACAGCGACGATGCTAAAAGGCCGCCCATTCCGCTGCCGCCAGCGGATGGCTTCGGCGATTTTTTCCGTGTCGTAGGGAATTTCTGGGATCAAAATGACGTCGGCGCCGCCAGCGACCCCGGCTCCCAAAGCCAGCCAGCCGGCATTGTGGCCCATGATTTCGACGACGATGATGCGGTGGTGGCTGTGCGCCGTCGAATGCAAGCGGTCGACGGCCTCGGTGGCAATCTCCATGGCCGTATGGAAACCAAAGGTGATGTCGGTCATGCCGACATCTT
>JAIRRG010000015.1 GCA_031256095.1 Desulfobulbaceae bacterium | reverse complement strand
GATATTTCGTCCAATCCGTAATGACCGGATCACATTGCACGCCCACGGACCAGAGATCTCAGAATCATCCGACCTCGCTCATTACTGCCGCTTCGTGGCTGTGCCTCTAGCGAGCGCGTGGTTTCGCGGCTCCCTATCCATTCTAGCAAATTCAAGCCAAATAGTTATCCCCAGGAACCTCGTGGGAAAGCCTCACCTAAGTCGCCCCAGCCAAGGCTTCCGCCCGATAAACATCACCCCCCTTTTTCCAAGAAAAAACTTTCCAAGCTCTCGGGCAATTGCTATTCTTAAAAATTTTGCCAACCGCCGCCAAGGTCGTTTGCCCGCAGTTCCGGCGGCGGCAATTTTATCTGTCCGCAACGTATCGGCAAGGAGTGCAGTTATGGATTATCGGGCAACTTTGAATTTGCCGCAGACCGGTTTCGCCATGAAGGCCAATTTGGTTCAGAACGAGCCGAAAATGCTGAAAAAATGGGAACAGGAAGACCTCTACGGGCGCATTCAGCGGGCCGCTGAAGGCAAGCCGCTGTTTGTCCTGCACGACGGCCCGCCCTACGCCAACGGCAACATCCATCTCGGCACCGCTTTCAATAAAATCCTGAAAGACATTATCATGCGTTCCCGGCGGCTGGCCGGCTTTAACGCCCCCTACGTTCCCGGTTGGGATTGCCATGGTCTGCCGATTGAGCACAATGTCGATAAAGAATTGGGTGAAAAGAAAAATACCATTCCAAAAATATCGAAGCGGGCGGCATGCCGTAAGTATGCAGAGAAATTTATTAAAATTCAAAAGGAAGAGTTCAAACGCTTGGGCGTTTTGGGTGATTGGGATCATCCTTATTTAAGCATGTCGTTCGACTACGAGGCGGCGATCGCCCGCGAATTTAAACGCTTCCTCTTTTCCGGCGCTGTGGTACGCAACAAAAAACCGGTCTACTGGTGCTCAACCTGCGTCACCGCTCTGGCTGAGGCCGAAGTCGAGTACGCCAATCACAAATCGCTGTCGCTCTATGTCAAGTTCCCGCTGGCTGATGACTGCGCCGATATTGCCCCGGTCTTGGCCGGAAGCCAAACCTCTGTCCTGATTTGGACGACGACGCCGTGGACGCTGCCGGCCAACTTGGCTATCGCCTTTCATCCCGACTTTGTCTATGCGGCGGTTGAAGTGGGCGAGGAAGTCTGGATCATGGCCAGAGAGCGAGTGGCCGCTGTTATGGAACAGGCCGGCATTGACCGATACCAAATCGCTGCCGAATTTTCCGCCAGGGCTTTAGAAAACCGTCACTGCCGTCACCCCTTTATGGCCCGTGATTCTTTGTTGACCCTGGCCGATTACGTTACCTTGGATACGGGTACCGGCTGCGTCCATACCGCGCCCGGCCATGGCGCCGACGACTACCAAACCGGTCTGCGCTACGGCCTTGAGACCTTGTCTCCCGTCGATGATTTTGGCGTTTTCACCGCCGAAGCCGGGCTGTATGCCGGTCAACATGTGCCGGAAGTCAACCAACAGATTGCCGACGACCTGGCGAAAAGCGGCATGTTGCTGCACCAGCATGATCTGGAACACAGCTATCCGCACTGCTGGCGCTGCAAAAAACCGGTCATCTACCGGGCGACGCCGCAGTGGTTCATCTCGATGGAGAAGAACGGCCTGCGCGCCAAGGCCTTGGCGGAAATCGAGCGTGTCACCTGGACCCCGGCTTGGGGAATGCAGCGGATTTATGCGATGATTGAGAACCGGCCTGACTGGTGCCTGAGCCGTCAGCGTAGCTGGGGCGTGCCGATTACGGTTATTACCTGTGACCAGTGCGGCGAAATCGTCAAAGACGAGGCAGTCGCCGCCCGCATCGACCAGCTCTTTAACGCTGAAGGGGCTGACGCCTGGTTCCGCCACGGCGTCGAGGCTTTCCTTGGCGACGGCTATACCTGTCGGCACTGCGGCGCTGGCGCCTTCAAAAAGGAAGAGGACATTCTCGATGTCTGGTTCGATTCCGGCGTCAGCCACGCGGCGGTTTTGGAAAAACGCCCGGAATTGCGCTCGCCTGCCGATTTGTATCTTGAAGGCAGCGACCAGCACCGCGGCTGGTTCCACAGCGCCCTGTTGACCTCGGTTGGGACGCGCGGGCGTGCCCCGTACAAAGGTGTACTCACCCATGGCTACGTCGTTGACGGCCAGGGACGGAAAATGTCGAAATCGGTGGGCAATGTCATTCTCCCAGGCGAGGTGATCGGCAAATTCGGCGCCGAAATCCTGCGCCTGTGGGTGGCCAGCGAAGATTATCGCGATGATGTCAAAGTTTCCGACGAAATTCTCCGCCAGATTTCCGACTCGTACCGCAAAATTAGAAATACCATCCGTTATTTGCTCAGTAATCTTGCCGATTTCGATAGCAATTTCGCCGTCCCTTTTGCCGGTATGGCCGAACTCGACCAATGGGCCATGAGCCGCTTTGAGGAATTGCGCAAGAAGGTGGTGGAGGATTATGGCCGTTATGAATTTCATGGCATCTATCAGGCCATCAATTATTTCTGCGGCACAACGATGAGCGCCCTGTATCTCGACATTATCAAAGACCGGCTGTACGCCGACGGCACGCGCTCCTCCATTCGCCGTTCGGCCCAGACGGCGCTGTATACGATTGTCAGCGGCTTGTTGCGCTTGATTAGCCCGATTTTGCCGTTTACCGCCAGTGAGGCATGGGACAGTCTGCATCACCGTGGCGCTGACGCCGCTTGGGAGAACGGTATTTTCTTTAGCGAATTTCCACAAGCGGGACCGACCCTGGACAGCCCCTGCGAGGAACGTTTTAGAAAACTCTTGCGCGTCCGCGGCGAAATTACCAAAGCCCTGGAGATTGCCCGCCGCGACAAGGTGATTGGCCATCCACTGGAAGCCCAGGTTGAGGTCAGCGTCGGCGGTGAATGGGCTGATTTCATCAGCCAGGAAACGCTCAGCCTGCGCCAACTGGCGATCGTCTCTGGCCTGACCCTGACTGACACCCTTGCCGAAGGCCAGATTTTTGTCAGCGAAGAAATCCCGGAGCTGAAGATTGCCGTGCGTCCCGCCCAAGGAGAAAAGTGCGAGCGCTGCTGGACGCGCAGTCAATCCGTCGGCGAGGACGCGACCCATCCGGCTCTGTGTGCCCGCTGCCTGGCGGTGCTTGCCGCCGGGGATGTGCCGGCTGGCGCCTGACATGTTTTACTTCATAATCATTGTTTTTGTTGTTGCCGGTGATCAGGTCACGAAGGCGCTGATCATGCAGTCCTTTTCCCCGTATGAATCGCGGCCCATTATCGATGGTCTGTTCAATTTGGTCTATGTCACCAACACCGGCGCCGCCTTCAGTTTTCTCGCCGATGCCGGGCCTTGGCGGCACTGGTTCTTCGTGGCCGTCGCCGCTCTGGCCATTATCGCTTTCACGGCCGGCTGGTGGCTTTGGGCGCGGGACAAAGCGCTTCTTACCATCGCCATGGCCCTGATCGTCGGTGGCGCCATCGGCAACCTCATCGACCGGCTGCGCTTCGGCGCCGTTGTCGATTTTCTTGACGTCATGATTCGTTCCTATCACTGGCCGGCCTTCAACGTTGCCGATTCCTGCGTCTGCGTCGGCGCTGGTTTGTATATTGTCGCCGCCGTGTTAATCGACCGTTCCGCAAAAAAAGGAAAAATATGAAAATAGCGGTGCTATTTCCCGGACAGGGCTCCCAGTATCTCGGTATGGGCATGGCTTTCGCGGAAAAAGACGCGGCCTGCGCCGCCCTCTTGCAAAAGGCTGAAGAAATTTCCGGCCAGCCGCTGGCCCAACTGATTGCCGACGGTCCCATGGAAAAACTGACGGAAAACGCCGTCCTGCAACCGGCGGTCACCGCGGTCAATCTGATCTGCTGGGAAATGACTAAACGGCTGCTACCGATAGCGGATATTCATTGCTTTGCCGGGCACAGCCTCGGCGAATACAGCGCCCTGTGCGCGGCAGGGGCGCTGTCGCTGGATGACGCCTTCAGGCTCGTCAGCAAACGCGGCCAGTTGATGGAGCGCGAAGGCCGGGCCAATCCCGGCAGTATGCGGGCGGCGCTGGGCTTGCCGCTGGCAAAAATCGAGGAGATAATCGCCGCATATCATGGCGGGGGCGTAGTGTGCGCCGCCAACCACAATACCGCTGAGCAAATCGTTATCTCCGGCGATTTCGCGGCCTTGGACGCCGTCGGTGAGGCGATTTCCCAGGCGGGCGGCAAGGTGATTGCCCTGAATGTCAGTTGCGCCAACCACAGCCCACTCTTGGCCGGAGCCGTACCGGAATTCGCCAAAGCCTTGGCCGCCGCCACTTTCCGTCAATCCATCATTCCTGTGTATTTGAACGTCACCGCCGCCCCGGAAAGCAAGCCGCAGGCAATTCGCGCCATCATGGAGCGGCAGATCGTGTCGATGGTACGCTGGAAAGACAGCATTGAGGCGATGCTGACCGCCAGCGTTGATACCTTCATTGAGGTTGGGCCGAAAACAGTGCTTAAAGGGATGATGAAAAAGCTGATCCCGAAAAGCCAGAAGGTGACGGTTTTGCAGGTGGACAGCCCGGAAACGCTGGTCGCCTGCCGGGACTTGACGGCATGACAAGGAAATCCGTTCCAGGCTCTCAGTAGGGGCAATCCGGAATGCAATGCCATCTCTAGCCAGCATCAATATTTGAACAAAGCAAGGAGACAACGGCATGAATGATCGTATCGAATTGATTCGCCACGCCGACGGCGTGATTGAACTGCACATGAACCGCGCCGACAAACTGAACGCCCTTGACCCGGCGATGTTCGACGCCCTCATTGATGCTGGCACGCGGCTGCGTGACGATACCAGCGTGCGCGCTGTAGTGCTGGCCGGGCGCGGCCGAGCTTTCTGCGCCGGGCTGGACTTCAAGTCGTTCGAGCGTATGCAAAAGAGCGTCTCTGGCCTCGTCGGCGAAAGCTCAAGCGGCAAGGGCCTGCTCGATCGCACGCATGGCATGTCCAACGCCGCCCAGTACGTGGCCATGGTTTGGCGTGAAGTGCCGGTGCCGGTGATTGCCGCCATGCATGGCGTCGCCTTTGGCGGTGGCCTGCAACTGGCGCTGGGCGCCGATATCCGACTGGCTACGCCTGACATGGAAATGTCGGTAATGGAAATCAAGTGGGGCCTGGTACCCGACATGGGCGGCATGGTACTGATGCGCGAACTGGCGCGGGCTGATGTGGTGCGCGAGCTGACCTATACCGGGCGGATTTTTTCGGGTCGGGAGGCGGTGGCGCTGGGGCTGGCGACGCGCGTGGCCGCCGAACCGTTGGCCGAGGCGCAGGCGCTGGTGCATGAAATCGCGCAAAAGAGCCCGGATGCGATCCGTGCCGGCAAACGCCTGTTGAACGCCGCCATGAATCTCAGTGCCGCCGATCTGCTCATGGCCGAGTCGGTCGAGCAGCAGGCCCTGATTGGCAGCCCCAACCAGGCCGAAGCGGTGCGCGCCAACATTGAGGGCCGGGCGCCGCGCTTCAGCCAAGGGCAAATCTGAGCTTCGGACATCTTAAAAGCGTGGGCTCTGCTGCCGCGCTAGGTTGTGGGTACAGATTAACCACTTATTTCTTAGAGCTTATCTATAAATAGAGATAAGCTCTAAATATTCAGGCGTTCTTCAACCTTCAATTCCAACACTATGCGACCCCATCCGCCGCATTGAAGCCCTACATCGAAGCAACCGGCCCGCTTGAACCGAATTCCATTGGGGTCAACACCTGCGTAGATCATCTCGTTTGCCGCAAAAATCATCATTAATGCTGAACTAAGAGAGTAGGCGCATATTTTTTTTGGACATAAATCAGTAAGCAGGTTCCCCGCGCCATCAAAATAAAACCTGTCGCCAATCTTGTGCTGGCTATTGCAGCCACGCGATTCGACTACCTCCAGAATAATAGTTTTCTTCAATAACAGAGATACCTTACTCAGTATGTCTTCATTTCTTGGTTTCTCCCTGAACAGCACCATTTCCTTATCGGAAAAACATAAACGTTTTTGAAAATATTTCCACATCCGATCATCTATTGTCATAAATATCTACCCCTCTCTCTGAGTTTTCCATCAAGGAGAGTCTGCAAGGGCGTCCTTCCGCAGCACATTTTTCCTTGATGTGTAGGCAACATCATCGCTTTCTCCAGGACAACGAGTAAAGCTGGG
>JAIRRG010000231.1 GCA_031256095.1 Desulfobulbaceae bacterium | reverse complement strand
TCTCTGGCGTCGAAGTCACGCAAATCGGCCAATTGCTCGCCGACGCCGATGAAGCGGATCGGCGCTCCCAGTTCTTTGCTGACGTTGATGATAATGCCGCCCTTGGCCGTGCCGTCGAGTTTGGTCAGGGCAACGCCGGTCACCCGCACCGCCTCATTGAAGATGCGGGCCTGGCTGATGGCGTTCTGGCCGGTGGTGGCGTCGAGGACCAACAGCACTTCGTGCGGCGCTCCTGGCAGCTTTTTCTCCATTACCCGTTTGATTTTCTTCAATTCTTCCATCAGATGCTGCTGGGTGTGCAGGCGCCCGGCGGTATCGACCAGCACCACGTCATAATTTTTCGCCACCGCGTGGGCCAGGGCGTCGAAAACCACCGCTGATGGATCGGAGCCGTCATCTTTGGCCATGACGTGGATGCCGCCGCGCTCGCCCCAGATTTTCAACTGCGATACGGCGGCGGCGCGGAAGGTATCAGCGGCGACCAAAAGCACGGAATAGCCGGCGTTGCTGAATTTGTGCGCCATTTTGCCGATGGTTGTCGTCTTGCCGACGCCGTTGATGCCGACGGCCATGATGACAAAGGGGCCATTTTGCGGGCGGGCCAGATCGGCGTCCCGCTCGGCGCGGATCAGATAATCGAGCATCTTGTCGCGGATGGCGTCACGCAGCGCCTGTGGATTGTCAGTGTCCTGATGTTTGACCCGTTGCCTGGCGGTGTCGAGGATTTCCTGGGTCGTCGTGTAACCGAGGTCGGCGGTGATCAGCAATTCCTCCAGTTGCTCGAACAGGTCGCGGTCGATTTCTTTGCGGCCATAAAGCAGCCGGTCAATCTGGCTGGTGAACGATTCCCGGGTGCGGCTCAGGCGCTCGGCCAGCCGTGAAAAAAAGCCTGTTTTGCCTGCGGCTTTGCTTTGCGGCGCCGCAAACAACGGTGCTCTCGCCAGCGGTCGCGGTGAGATTTCTTCGCTGGCGGCGGTTAGCCCTTCTTCGCCCTGCTTGTTCTCCGCTGCGGCAGCCGGCGCCGTTGCTGCAGTGACTTTTCGTTCTTCCTGCGGGGTCGCTAGATTGATGCCGCCGTCGCTCACATCGCCGATGTGGTCTGGCGTCGTTTCTTCGGAAACAGCGGCGTCGCTTGCGGCGGCAATTTCCTGATCTGTTTCATTGAGCGGCGGCGGGGTGGCTTCCGCCAGCGGCGCGGCCTCTGGCAGCGGGCGTTTTTTTCTGAACCAACTGAGCATGGGCGGTGTGTAGGGAAGGTCGGAAAAAGAATCGGTATTTTTCAAGGAAATTCAATCATAATACGGAGGGAGAAAGGAGAACGCAAACAAAAAGCGGGCGACGGCCAGGCCGGGGCTTGGCCAAGCTTTGACAAGGGCTTTGCTGTTGCCAAAGATTTCGCCCATGGTATAGTCGCTAGGCAGTTTCAACTGCCTGTGCTGGCGATGGAAGCTGGGCGTCCGTGATCTTTTTTCACAAACGGACGAAAGAGGTATCGGTGACGGCTTCTCAGGGCACTTTCGATACATAAGGAGTGAGAAAGATGGGTCAGAATAGTGAATTGGTCAAACTGGAGGAATTTGTCAGTAAATTACGACAGGGCTTCCGGGAGATGAAAGCGGAGTGCGCCCGCTTGGTCGCCACCATTGAGGAGCGGGAGGCCACCATCGCCGATTTGGAGGCGAAACTGGCCGACCGGGCTTCCGAGCGCGCGAACATCAGCGACCGGGTTAACCGGTTAATTGAGCAGATCGAAGAATTGGATCTGGTTGGCGGGGAGACGGTTGCGCACCAGCCGGTTGATGACCGGCAGAGAAACCTGTTCCCCCTTGATTGAAATTGCTAACACCTGATTCCCGCGCAGGGCGCCGGAAATGGCGGGAAACTGACAGGGCGGGAACATGGACGCACAGGAAAGGCAGGTACGGATTGAGCTTCTTGGCCAAGAGTACTGGTTTTTCACCGCCGCCACTGACGAGGAAGTGGAAGCGATACTCTCCCTGGTGCGGGGACTGGTGAAAACCGATGCCACAGCCCATCCCGGCACCTTGGTTTCGGTGCGGGTTGTGACGCTGGCCTGTTTGAATATCGCCTCCCAGTATGTGCGCCTGAAAACCGAATTTGACCATTTCCGGCTTGAGAACAACCGCCGCTTGCAGGAGGTGGCGGCGGCGATAGAAGAAGATTTGGATTTACCCGAAGAAGGATGATTTCCCGCTGGGAAATCCCTTCCGGACAGGATGAGATGCCGGTGGCGGGCTGGCCGCCCCGGAAAGGAAAAATCCCTGTGCTGTTGGTGATCTGCGGAGCGCGTTGAGCCAACTCATGAAAAAAGGGCGGCTGTCCCTGGTAGTAATGGCAAATCCCTATGAGGAATTCCCAGACATTGCCGGTAAGCTGCCCACCTAATACTTATTAGGTTTAACAAAGCTGCGGACACGGCAGCGCGGGGTATTTGGCTAAGATGTGGGCCGGTGGCAGGATTGGGCTTGACACCGGTTTTTTTCGATGCGGAATTGGGCGCGGTGGCTGTAACTCCGCGCCCCGCCACTCTCAAACGACGCCGGATGGCGGGCTGACCGGGTGGAAGCGCAGGAAACAGTG
>JAIRRG010000113.1 GCA_031256095.1 Desulfobulbaceae bacterium | reverse complement strand
TCAAGCATTGATAGAAATAAGCGTTGTCTGGCAGTAGTTGGGTCGCTTTCAACCAATCGGCGCGGGCGGCCTCCAGTTCGTTGTTATCCCAGAGGTTCCAGGCGCGGAAGTCGTAAAACCACGGGTCTTCCTTCGTTGCCAGCGCTATTGCCCTATTCATCGCTTCCACTGCCTGAGGGTATTTTTTCTGTGGGCGTAGTGCTTGGGCGAAAAGGTAAAAATTGTCGCTGTTTTTTGGCTCGATGACCGTCGCCCGCTGGGCGGCCAGTTCCATGGCATCCCAATTTTTATCGCGGCGCGCCAGCTCGGCGAGCAGACGCTGCGCTTCGGCTTCATGGTTGGGGTCTTTGACCAACAAAAGGCTTGATTGCGCCGCCGCCGTATTGCCCAACTCGCTCAGACAGGCGGCCTGAAAGATGAGGCGGCTATCTGATAACCGTATCGATTCCTCCACCCGCGCCAGCAGATTGAGAAATGATCGGAAGCGGTGCGTTTCTTGATAAACCGACCACAGATTGCGTAATGTTTGGTCGCGATTGGCGCTCAAGCGTAAGGCTTTTATTGCCGCTTCGCTGGCCGCCTGTTCCGGTTCTTGCCTTACCGCCGTGTCGTTTTGCCGTAGATAAAGGCCGGCCAGGCGACAGTAGTCCGACGCCAAAGTGGGCTTCTCGCCGCTATTGGCCAGGTCAAGTGTCAGCGCTTGCAAAAGATTGTTAACCGCCGCCGTCATATCGCCGTGTCCTTCCGCCAAATGCGACAGGCCGCGATAGGCCGCCGCCCGATTGTTGTTTTGGACAATGGCGGTGCGCAAACCCTCGGCCAGAGCCGGTTCCATCCGGTCGCGCCAATCCCGGCGCGCGCCCAGGTCGTGCTTCAGAGCATAGGCGGATTGGGGATCGATAGCCGCCAGGCGACCAACCAGTTCCAGCAAACGCTTGTCATCTTGGCCGGTGCCGTTCAGGTAGCGAATGAAGAGCATATGCGCCTCAATGCCATTTGGGCGCAGGCGCAAAAGTTTCTCAAATTCCGGCAGCGCCTGATAAGGATTGTCCTGTCCCGGCGCGAACCAGGCAAAGCCGCGCTGCAAAGCCGCCATGGCGCGGACCAAGCCAGTCTGAGCTTCGACATCCAGCGGTTGTAAGCGCAGGGCAGCGCGGAAAGAAGTTTCGGCGTTTTTCAAGGCCGCGAACACGCCTGCCGTCTCCGGTGTGCTCAAAGCCTCAGCCAGGTAGTTTTCGCCGATAGCGATGAACAGGCGCTGGCGGTCAGTGGCCGGGACATACCAAGGCCCGGTCGTCATTTTATCTTTATCAAAAATGCCGTAATCGACCGCCGCCCGCATCAAGGCTGTTCGCGTCCCTGGCCAGTCACTTGGCTGGGACAATGCCAAACCATATTGATAGGTAAGGCGCACCGCGGTTAGCCAGATGAAAAAAAACGCCAGCGCCAGCAAGAGCGGCAGCGGCAGCCACAGCGGTTTTAACGGGAGCATATTACAAAACTCCGGGTATCAAGTGTCGTCGATAAGCCTGTTTGCTTGTCAATGCCTTCCTCTCCGTCCTTACTCACCATAGCTGTAATAGTCGTGGTAGTAGCTGTGAGCGTAGGGATTGACGCGATTCAGGACGCAACCCAAAACATTGGCGCGGGTTGTGTCCAGGCGGCGGAGAGTGTCAGCGACCGCCTTACGGTTGGTTTTCCCCGAACGGGTGACCAGCACTACGCCATCGGTCGACGGCGCAAGCAGCAAAGCGTCCGAGACTGGGATCACTGGCGGGCTGTCGATGACCAGCAAGTCGAAACGCTGCCGCAGTTGCGCCAAGAGAAATCCGGTCCCGGCCCAAGCGAGTAGTTCCGACGGATTGGGCGGGTTGCTACCTGCGGGCAGAACGAAGAGATTTTTTTCTTCGGTGGGGCAAATCGCTTTGTCGATCGCCTCGCCAATGCAAGACCGAACGTTTTCAGCGCTGATATATTCCTGATACAGCTGATCAAAATCCGGGCCGGCGGCGAGTGGCTGAATCTCTTTATTGCTGACGCCATGCACCGTGAAACTGGCGTCGATCATGCCGCTCGTGATGCGGAATGACTCTATCATCTGCTGGAAAAGGGTCTTGGTCAGTTCTTCTTTTGTCACCATTCCCAGACCCAGCAGAATCGTGCCCAGCCGTTGCGCCGATTTTTCCTGATAGCCCAAGGCCCGCCGGGCCTCTTCTTCGGTGAGAATTTTATTTTCGACGAGGACATTGGCGAGCTTCTGTGGCCCCGGACGATTCTTCCAGTAAATATCGACAAGATGCCCGTCAAGCAAAAAAAGATCAGCCTCATTGGCATCGTCCTTGAGGTTGAGGCGGCAGGTTTTGTTTTGTAGGCGCAAGAGGGTCAGAATATCTTTCAGGCTGTAATCGGCGACTTGGCCGCTACTTATCGGCCTGCCAAAAACATCGCTGACCAGGTTGGAAAAACCCTGATTTTTTTTCAGGTTAAAAATGGATGACAGACCGCATTTGCGCATGTCGGCGTCAATGAGCAGGACCCGTTTCCCTGACTGAACGATGGTGAATCCAAGGTTGGCTGTCGTGGCGCTTTTCCCTTCTCCCGGCAGGGAGCTGGTGACGAGCAGGCAATGAAATTCCTTTTCCAGCATGGAAAAGTGCAAACTGGTTTGCAAGGTACGATAAGCTTCGGCATAGCGTGATTTGACGGAATAAGCCGCGAGAAAAGCGTTGTCCCCGTCTTGTTTTTTTTTGCTTTTCGGTTGTGGATCCATCTCAGCCCTCGTTACGGTCGTCGGCTTGGGCCTCTGGAACCAAGGCCAACACCGGGATATGCAGATAATTGAGCACGTCGTCTTCGGTTTTCAGGCTCTGGTCGAAAAATTCCAACGCCAAAGCCAGGCCACAACCGCCCGCTAGGCCCAGAAGCAGACCCAGAGCCAGGTTGAGCATCTTTTTCGGTTTGAACGGTTTCTCCGGCAGCGTCGCTAGGCCGACGACACGGATATTCGAGGCGTAGCCGCTGAGCAAAACGTTCGATTCCTTAATTTTCGCCAGCAAGGTGTCATAGAGGTTCTGGCTGGTTGTGACATTGCGTTGCAGGATGTTGTACTGCAATTCCTTGCTGCCAGCGTCGACGGCATCACCCTCGAATTGCGAGATATTTTTTCCCATTACCTCTTCCCTGGCCACCAGTACCGCCCGCTCGCTGCGCAGATTGGCGATCGCTTTTTCCACTTCATTACGCAGTTTGGCCTGGATTTCGTTTATTTGGCTCGTTACCTCAATCATTTTCGGGTGTTTGCCGCGGTAGATTTTGCTCAGCCTGCTGCGATTTACTTCGAGGTTCGTCAGGATTTCGTACATGCTGTCGATGGCCGGATTGCCAACAATCGAGCGGATGTACACCATGTCGGTGGTGTTGTGACCGTAGCGCTCGATTTCTTTCAACTTTTCATCAAGCTCGAGCTGTTTGTTCCGAGCCGTCAGGTATTCAGTATTGAATTCGGATATTTTTTGGCCAATGACTTTCTGTTTGTCTTCAACCGAAAAAACGTTGTTGGCTTTCTTGTATTCGAGGAATTTTTGCTCGTCATCTTCCAGTTTTTTCTTGGTGGCATATAACTCGTTATACATCCAGGCCACAGTGTCCTTTGAGGCTTCCAGCCGATTCTTGACATTGAATTCGATATATTTTTTCGCCATCGTATTGGCAATATCCATGGCCATTTTCGGGTCGCGGTTCTCGGCGTCGATTTGCAACAACCGTGTGTCGCGCGTCGCCTCTATGCTGATGCTGTCTTGCAGCCTTTTCAGCAGGGCATCGAGTTTTTGGTCTTCGGTTTGCTCCTGACCCTTATCGCCGAATAAAAGTTTGATGTTAGCGACGAATTGTTTGACCAGGCTTTTGAAAAAGTTTGATTCCAGATCGGTTTGTTGATCCAGTTTCAGTTCGCGAATGACCTCAGTCAGTACCGGGCGCGAACTGACCAGTTTGAAGTGGGTGTTGAAGGTAAGCTGTTCGTCCTGAAACGTACCGCGGCCCAAGTCTTGACCAGTTAAAGGCGAAGTTTGCTGCTCTTTGTCGATGATCAATATGGCCGTGCCCTTGTACAACGGTGTCATCAACAGAGTGATGAAGATGGTGAGGACAACGACGAATACGGTAGTGGTGATGACCACCCTCTTGCGGTTTTTCAATACCCGCACATATTCGGCAAAATCAATGACTGCTTCTTCCTGCTCTTGGGCAGGCAATGTTGTTTGCATATTACGTTCCTTAATGGCGTTTAACGATCATTGCCAACCGAAGGCCTTCGCCGCCGAGGTGGCCGAATAGAGAAAATTATCCCGGTGGCCGCGGCGCGACTATTTCGGTCTTTCGGCCGCCTCTGGAAAGAAGGGAATGGCATTCGTCAATTCCGTGCCAGCTTGCCGTCTGTTTACAACCAGGATTCTGGAATATTCAATCGATCGCCTGGTTTCAGCGGCACATCTTGGATGGCGCCTTTGGTGACTTTTTCCAGATCGATTTTGATGATTTTCTGCTCGCCATTTTCTGTGCGTATGAGTGTGGCCCGGTTCGGGGCCGCATATTGGGTGAAGCCGCCATCCTCAATGCAGGCGGCCAAGGCGGTCAGGCCAGGCTGGTAGTTCACCGGCGCCGGCTTTTTCACCTCGCCGGAGACGTAGACCTTCGATTCGGAAGTGTTCAGCCCTTCCGCCAGCGGAATGTAAACCGAATCACCGGATTCCAGCCTGACATTCAAGGTCATGTCGCCCTCGTCAAGCAACTTTTGCAAATTGATCTTCTTCGGTTCGGGTTTACCGCCACGATCCTCATCATTGCGCCTGAGATAGGCGACGGTGCCGTGTTCCCGTGTCACGCCTCCCGCTTTGGCAATCAGATCCATGATCGTCGTCGCGGAAGTCATTGAATAATTGCCAGGGTCTTTCACCGCCCCGGAGATGGAAAATTGCAGACTCTGATAATCCTTGACCTGGATGTGTACCTGTGGGGCGACGAAATACTGGGTTTCCAGCGGCGCCGTCACCTTTCCTTCCAGTTCGGCGGTGGTCAGTCCCTTGGCCTGGGTCGAGCCAAGGAAGGGGAAATTGACCGTTCCCTGGTCGGAGACGGTCAGATCGACCTTGATCTGCTCCTCGCCGCCCGCGAAGATAGAGACGCTGATAATATCCCGCGCCCCCAGCTTGTAGGCGGGCGGCGCCGCCAAAGCCAGGCTGGGCGCAAGTAAAATGAGAAAAAACAAAAATTTCCGGAACATCACATCCCCCCCTTTCAGACCGATGGACGACCACAATTTTTTATGCTGTGATTATTTTGTTGTGTGATTACATGGCAAAATAAGTGACTATTTGAAGATCATTCTGGCCCGGCTCTTCTTTGATAGACAAAGCAGGTATGGTGGACGATGGCCAAGCGTCCATGGCCATGCGAAGCGGCCATTAGCGGTTTGCCCTCGCGCCCTTTTTTTATTTATGGCCAAAGTTGTATGAATATCCCACCTTGGCCATGATGAAGACGTCGTCATACGATTGGCCCGCCACGTCGGAATTCTGGTTGCGGTAGCCGCCTTCAAGGCCCACTGTCAGGTTGCGGATGACCTCATAAGAAACCTCGGCCGACAAGACGTACAGGTTGTCGGCTCGGTTACTGGGATTAAGCTGGTAATCGCTGTATTGATACAGAGCCATGCCTTGCGCGCTCAATTTCGGCCCGAATCTGTAGCCGCCTTTCAACTGTAGCCGTGTTGCCGCGTAGTAGGAGTTGCCGGAACCGTAGTTATTCAGGTCATGCACCAGGGCCAGACCAACGAAAGAACGCGGCTTCTTCGTGTCTCCGTCATCGCTGATCTCACTGCGGCTTTTGCCGTCAATCATCAATTTCCAGGTTAGGCCGCTAATATCGTCATAGCCGCTGTCGCTAAACTGGCGCAAGTAGTAGCCAGCTCCAGCCGTGAAGGTGAAGTAGTTGAATTGTTTTGAGGCGTTCAGCGATATTTCGTTCGACAGGTAATTGGATGACTGGCCGCTGTACGCGCCTTGCCAAATTTGGTAGTCAAGATAGACGGCGCTGGAACGGTTGAGATTGTAAAACAGGTCGAGAGTGCCGCGATTTTCCGAGTAATCTTCGCCGCCGCCCTGGTTGTAGTTGACCAAGCTGTTCTGATAGCGGGCGCCGATACCGAATTTATTGCCGAAGTCGTAGTAAATACTCGGTGTAAAGGCGTTGGTGGTGTATTCCTGGCGGCCAACGTCGTT
>JAIRRG010000069.1 GCA_031256095.1 Desulfobulbaceae bacterium | reverse complement strand
ATGTCGGCGCCGTGGCCGGGCTGATCTTCGGCCTGGCCTTTGGTCTGGGAGGAATCGGGGCGGCCGCCCTGGGCAAGATCGCCGACAGCGCCGGCGTGGTCACGGTCTTTGCCATTTGCTCCTATCTGCCACTCTTGGGTATTCTCACCGCCTTTCTCCCCAGTGAAACACGGGATGGAGACTGAATTTCGTCAATGGCTGGCTTAGGCTACGCTGTTGCTACGGCGGAAATGGCAAGGAGATTGCTCAAAATGAATAACATAAAGGCAATAACTTAGATCGATTCAGAAACTCGAATTTCAATATACCACTGGCTGTTTGCCGTCTTATTCGCTATTATGTATTTCTTCGCGATGACGCAATCCACCGTTGTCCAGATGTAATGCGCCGCTTCAACACGGAAAGGTAGAACCACTATGCAATGGTTTATCAAATGCCTCAGGCAGTACGCCGATTTTAGCGGACGGGCACGGCGCAAGGAATACTGGATGTTTACGCTGTGGCAGACGATTTTCTACCTTGTGGCGATACTGGCGGCAGCCCTCGTCTTATTTTTAGTTATTCCCTCCGCCGACCATAATGAGTTTATCGGTTCAAGCTACGGCCCTACCCTCTACGCTGCGCACGTCATTGAGGGCATAGTAGCGGTTGGATGGTGCTACAACGCCGCCATGCTGCTGCCGGGCTTGGCGGTTACGGTGCGCCGCTTGCACGATGTGGGGCAAAGCGCCTGGACGCTGCTTGTGGCATTGCTTCCGATTGTCGGCCCGATCTGGCTGCTCATCTTGATGATGACGAACGGCCAGCAGGGAGAAAACTTCTATGGACCCGATCCCAAAACACTGCCACAACCTTTCGCCACCAGCGCCCCGCTGACCAATGCCGGTGGGATTATGCTGATTATCGCCGGCTCCGTCCTTGTGCTGATAGAGATTGTTTCGCTATCCCGTTTTTTTCTACTTGTACTCTTGCCGCCTATTGGCTGGGAGGAGATGTGGTTGTTGTGGTTGAGCGTGAGAATGGCGTCGTCACTGCTACTTTTGGCTACCGGCGTCTGCCTGCTGCGCCGGAAAGTCACCAGCGCCTTCGTCTCGCTGCTGATCACGGCCTCCATTCGGTTTATCCTGTATGCAGTGAACGTCTGGAACAGTATCCAGGGCATCCACGACTGGATAGCGGGAGTCGGGCATCTAACACTAACCTGGTTCTGGTTCCTTCCTAGTGTCTTTGGCGCCGCTTCCTGGTTGACGCTCGCTCTGTTCGCCGCCTTTGTTCTGTGGCGCCGAACCGCGGCGCGCCAAGCCGCGGTGGCGGTCATGGTTCTGTCGGGTTTATGGCTGTTGTCGTACATCCCTTTCAATATGGAAGTGATAGATAGACTTCTGCAAATCTCGAATTCAAGACTGTTCGATCTGCTGTCGCTGCTGAATGTTTTTCCCCCGATCGCGCTCATCGTTCTGGCCATTGAGTCCATCGCCAGATGGAAAACAGCCATAGGCGAGGAGCTTACTGAGAGGCCGATTTGAGTTATATAAAGTTCCTTAATATATTATGATATGTATCGATGTGTCGTTATGATAAATAATACCATTTTCTTGTGTTGGTACAAGTATGCTCGATGATAACCAGTTGTAATTTCATATAAAATTAAATAGATAATTTGTATTGCCAATAAAAAATTGGTATAAATTGGCATCTCATCGTCAATGAGGGATTAGGCGCCATTATCCTCGTGGATAATTCGTAAATGTTTTAAACAGTTAAGCTATATAACCCTATCTCAAGATGTACTATCTCATTGTCCGTTCATGGATGCAGTAAGCCTTTCCCGGCCCCCCAAAAAACAACGAAGTCATGGCATCTAACAATCACGATTCTATCGATTCTTCCGCTTCCAGCAAACATTTGGCGGCAGACCGCATACATTCCTTACGAATACGCGCTTCCATACGCCGTTATCGCAAATTAGCCTTGCTCTGTGCGCTGGCCGTCGCTTTGCTGGCTATCGCTTTGTGGGGATATGAACGCCTGGGGCACGTCAGCGAAAATGATGCCCGCGTCAAGGCCGATATGATCATCGTCAGCAGCCGTGTCGATGGCTGGATCAGCGAGCGTCCGGTAACCGATGGCCAAATTATTCATGAGGGACAAGAATTGATTGTCATCGACCAACGGGAAGCCAATCTCAAGCTTTCCGAATTGCGGGCCAAGGCTGAATCAATTCGTCTGCGGCGGGAACAAATCACCATCCAGCGGCAGATGATGGAAACCACGGCCCATGACACCGTGACCGCGGCCAGCGCCAACCAGAAGGCGGCGGCATCGAAACTGGAACAGGCCAAACGCGAATTTCGGCGAGCTGACGAATTGCTCGGGCGCATGGTTTCCCGCGAATTGTGGGAGCAGAGGCAGACCCAGTTGCGACAGGCCGAGGCGGCAGCCTTGTCGGCCTCAACCGCCGTCAGCGATGCCCAGGCAAAACTTGGCGATATCGATATATTACGCAAAGAGCTGGACACTCTCGTCGAGGAGGCGGCCCAGATAGACGCCCAGATTCGCGCCCAGGGAATCAACATTGCCGACCGATCGGTCCACAGCCCGATTGACGGGATCGTCGATGAAAAATTTGTCGAGCCGGGAGAATATGTCGTTCCTGGACAACGCCTCTTCATTATCCATGACCCGAAGAAAGTATGGATTGACGCCGACATCAAGGAGACCAAGTTAAATCATCTGCGGCCAGGGCAAGCGGTCAAAATCAGTGTCGACGCCTATCCTGACCGCCGTTTTATCGGCCATATCGAGCGGATTGGCAATGCCACGACCGGCGAATTCGCTCTCATACCAAGCCCCAATCCTTCCGGCAATTTCACCAAAATCACCCAGCGCGTACCGGTACGCATTGCCGTTGAACAGCCGGACGACAATCCTTTGCGTCCGGGCATGATGGTCGAGGTGGACATTGACGCGCGGGCAAAACGGAGTCAGGATACGGCCCGATGAGGAAACAAAAAGTAAAAGGAGACTGGCGTCTGGTGCTGGCCATACGGCCTGGCATGACGGAGATAAAAATTACCGTCGCTCTCATCTTTGCCTGTCTGGCGGCTTTAGCCGGCTGCGCGGTCGGGCCTGATTATGTCAAGCCGAAGGTGGCGCTCAACCCGTTGCACAATGCCGAAGCGGTGGCATCCCGTCCATCCGTTGCCAAGGAGCCGCCCCTTGATCAGTGGTGGATGGGATTCGGCGATCCACATCTGACCAAGATTATCGAACGCGTCTTCAAACAAAACCTGGACATACGGGCCTCGCTGGAACGGGTAGCGCAGGCACGCGCCGTAGCCAAGGCAGCGGGCGCCAAGCTGCTGCCTACCCTTGATGCCAATGCCCAGGTCATGCGCGAGCGCATGTCCCTTGACAACCCGCTGGCAATTATCGCCACCAGCGCAATCCCCGATTTTCCCCAGACCAGTAACCTGTATGATGTTGGCCTTGGCGCTTCTTGGGAACTCGATCTATTCGGTGGCCTCAGGCGCCAGAAAGAAGCGGCATTGGCCATGGCCGCCGCCGCCGAGGCAAGCCAGGCCGGCGTAAGAATTTCGGTCGCGGCCGAAGCCGCCGATACCTATCTCAAGATTCGTGGGGATCAGGCGCAATTGCAGGTTATTCAAAACCGGATTGCCAATGATGCCGATCTGCTGGCCATGCTGAAGGAGCGGCGGAGCTATGGCTTGGCCACCGACCGGGAGGTGGCGCAGGGCGAAGCGCTGCTGGCCCATACCCAAGGGGAGGTGACGCTTTTGCGGATGGATCTCGAAGCGCAGTTGAATCGCCTCGATGTCCTTATGGGGGCGCAACCGGGAACCTACGCCAGTGAGTTGAAGGCTCCCAGCGCCATTCCCACGGCGCCGCGCATAACCGCTCAGTCTGCCGATTTCTTGCGCCGACGTCCGGATGTCATTGCCGCCGAACGGGAATTGGCCGCCGCCAACGCCCGCATCGGGGCCGCAGTTGCCCAATATTATCCCACCATCTCCTTGTCGGGGCTGTTGGGCTATGAAAGCCTGACTACCGGTAATCTCTTTCAAGGCGATACATTTCAACCCCTTGGCATCGCTGGCCTGCGCTGGCGGCTGTTCGATTTTGGCCGCATTGACGCCGAAGTCGCCCAGGCCAATGCCGCCACCCGGGAAGCGCTCATCCGCTACCGGCAAGCCATCTTGCGGGCCGCCGAAGATGTCGAGAACGCATGTGTCGCCCTCGTTCAGCTTGAAGCCTACAGTCAAAATGTGACCAAACAGATCACCGCCTTGACTCAGGTCTACGAAGATTCAAAAACCGCCTATCAGGCCGGAATGATTGCCCTGACCGATGTCTTGGATGCCGACAGACAACTGTTGACGGCGGAAGGAGAACTGCCCCGCGCCCAAACCGATGCCGCCCGCGCCGCTGTCCGTTTGTTCAGATCGCTGGGCGGCGGCTGGTGACGCGATATTACAATAAGGAAGAAAATAAGGGCGGCATGGAGGAACAAATGAATCAGCAACATAACGAGGAATTTGGCGGTGGCATCTTTGCCCGAGGCGAGAAAAATGACGCCTATGCCCGCTACTTCACCGGCACCAGCTATCTGAACATGCTGTCAACGGAAAGGCTTGCCATTTACAATGTAACCTTTGAGCCAGGCTGCCGTAACTTTTGGCATATCCACCACAAGGGCGGGCAGATACTCCTGGTAACCGCCGGATGCGGCTGGTATCAGCAGTGGGGCGCTCCGGCCAGGGCACTCCGTCCCGGCGATGTCGTCAATATCCCTCCGGAAACCAAACACTGGCACGGCGCGGCCAAGGACAGTTGGTTTGCCCATGTCGCCGTAGAAGTCCCGGCGGAAGGCTCCTGCAATGAATGGCTGGAAGCGGTGTCCGATGAGGAGTACAACCGGTTGGAAAGTAGCGCGTAAACAAGTGATAAAGAAAGCGTGATTCCATTTCTCAATCAAAGATGGAATAATTTTCTGCGTCATTGCGAGCGAAGCGAAGCAATCCATACAATCCATATTATGGTGAAAATTGAAAAAAATCGATTGCTTCGTCACTTCGCTCCTCACAACGACAGGGGCTACTATATAAGTTTTGATTTATAAATTGAATAAAAGGTCTGGCATTGCATTGCCTGAGCAATCATTCGAGTTTGCCGATAATGGCACTATCACTCGTTGGGATACTCTTGAAAAGCGACTTCGACGGTTTTTATGAGGAAAAATAACATGACCAAAAGAGCATTGGTTACTGGCGCCAACAAAGGCATTGGCCTTGAAATCGCGCGTCAACTGGGGACAAACGGCTACGAAATTTTGCTGGGAGCGCGTGATGAAAACCGTGGCTGGCAGGCGCTTGAAAATCTGAAAAAAGACGGCGTTGTCGCCAGCTTTGTCAAAATTGACCTAAATGATTTCGACACACTTCATGGCGCCGCCGCCAAGGTTGGAATCCTTGATGTTTTAGTGAATAACGCCGGTATTCCTGGCAATCTCAAGACGGAGACATCGAATCTTGATATGGGCAAATCGCCTTTTGCCTATACGACGGATAATTTACGCCAGACCATGGAGGTCAATTTCTTTGGCACCCATGAACTCATCAAAAGCCTGCTGCCCAATCTGGCGGAAGAGGCCAAGATCGTCAACGTCACGATCCCGGTGTCGGGCAATCCTTACTGGCAGCCGCTGGCCTACAAAACCAGCAAGGCGGCGCAGAATGTCATGACCATGATTTTTGCGGTTGAGTTGGCGAAGACGGGCGGCAAACGTCAAATTTTTGGCGTTATGCCGGGCGCCATCGCCACCGATTTGAATGGCGAAACCGAGGGAGCGCTTGGTGGCCGGGTTAAATCGGCCCGCTATGCCGGCAAACTCATCGCCGGTTTCATCCTTGACGGCAAAAATTACAATGGTCGCCTGATAAACAGGGATGGTAGCGAGATTATCAGCTACGACTCCATGGATTTCTCCGCATAACAGATGGATGGCACCCGGAATACAATCAGGGCTTGTTTACGAGAATGGCATT
>JAIRRG010000096.1 GCA_031256095.1 Desulfobulbaceae bacterium | reverse complement strand
GTCGAGCAAATGCAAAACGACCTGGATCGCTATCCGCATCATTACAACCACGAACGGCCCCATCAGGGACGGATGATGGCGGGGAAAACCCCGATTCAGGCCTTCCTCAATAGCATCGTCACGCAGCCACCTGAACATATGGACGAAGCCGCATAAAAAAATCGCTCCGCTTCGGGACACTGTCAGGGGAATACTGTATCAGTACAAAAAATGAGAGTGTTCACTGATAGGTAGATGAGCCCCTCTCTGGGCCGCATAAAATAAGGGTTTCAGGAGGATTATGCTCAAAATCAATAAGGTACCTGTAACTCGCTATAAAATCAGCATTTTTTAGCGATTCATCTATACATGCATGAACACTCTCAAATAATTTACAGAAACAACTATACACGACCCCTCCGAGCCAGTCGCGGAAGTCAAGACGACTGCGTGGGGCCGGTCACGGTGACAGTGAATCCATCGATGCGGATGACAGCGTTTTTCCCCTCACCCAAAAGGTGAAAGGAAAACGACTGCCGCGCCTCCGGATTCTTAAAGGAAAATTCCACCAGGCACTCCTCGCCTGTATGCAGCAGCGGAAAGGTCGGAATCGAAATGTCCGGCTGATCATATTCCCATTGCTTGGCCAAAAGGCGCAACTGTATGCCGCCGGACGGCGCCTTCATCGCCTTGACGCGCACCGACACCTTGACCTCGGAACCCGCCGGAAAATTCAGATACTGGGCGCCGCAAAGATTGTCCGTCCAGTCGTCGCGCACTTTAATGGGCAGGCGGCGCAGCTCGCCTTTGGCGAATTGCAGCGTCCGTTCGCCGGGTTTGACCACCGTCAGAGCGCGGTCGAGTTGGGCGCCGATGGCGAACAGCTTTTTCCCGTTTCTATCGTTGTCAAATTGGCCGGGTGTTCCCAAGATGCTTGGCGCCTTCACCTGACGGCACAGCCCATCTTGCGAACATTCATGGCGAACGCCCAACGCGTCATGCCAGCGGCGCCATGAAGCGGTGAACGACACCATCTCGCGCGGCGTTTCATAATCCCTGAAAAAGCTGCGGCCAATGATCGCTGGCGGCATCGGCAGGCCGAAATAATCAAGCATCGACGCCTCGACATCGACCAAGCCGTAGCCGCCCGCTTTCAGGCGTGGCAGTTTGTCGTCGGGGGCAAGGACGATGGCCAGGCCCCAACTGCTCACCCAGTCCGCCAACTCCGCGCCATGTGACTCGTCAGAGGTGACGAGCACCAAAGTGTCGTCGAGAACGCCGCGTTTTCGCAGTGTTTGAATGAAATCAGCTACCGCTTTGTCGAGCAGGGCAACGGCGGCAAGCTTGCGGTTTTTGTAGCCGGCGGCGATGGCGTCCGGCACCGCGTAGGGCTGATGGGTACCGACAGTCATAAGCGTCAGCATCCATGGCTGGCCAGTGGACTGGCTTTTGGCCTGAAGCCCGGCTATATAATTGGCAACACCCCGGAAAAACACCTCATCGACCACGCCCCAGTCAAAGCGAAAAGGATTTTTTTCCTTGAACCATTTTTTACCATGCACCTGTTGAAATCCCAGCATCGGCATGACCCAATCCTTGCCCATGAAATTCAGGTCCGCCCCTTGCAAGTAGTGGGTGGCAAAGCCCGCCGCCACCATCTGGGCGGGCAGACATTGCCTGGCCCGTTCTGGATTGTCTTGCAATTCGTAGGCTTTTGGCGTATCCCAGGACTGTTTGCTGAAATCGCCGCACAAAAGGGCGTATAGGCCACGGATGGTCTGGTGGCTGTGATCGACAAAATCGGGGATCAGCATGGCATCGGGCGTGGCCGCGGCCAACTTGTCCATGCTGATTTCAGCGGGTGGCGCCGGGAAAGCGGCGCGAATTTCCGGATGGTAGATGCCGGGGATGCCTTCCAGCGTGATGATCAGCAGATTTTTCGCCTTCTTTTCAGCGAAAATCGGTTTGCCGCTCAGGTCGAGGCTGACCAGACCTGGCGGCATGGCGACGTTGCCTTCGTAGCCATCCGGCGACAAGGCGCTGACCATGAGCCAGTGCAGTGAATTGTAGCGGGCGGCAATGCTTTGTTCATCGAACTCGCGGCATAAAGGATAATGCAGGGCAAAAAGGACAAACGCCGCGGCCAGCAGCCACTTTTTGCCGCGGACGGGAGGAGCCGGCCACAGCCCGACGGCCACAGCCGAGGCAAAAAACGTGGCGGCGAGATAGGGAGAGGTAAAATGCAGGCCATCGATGGAAGGGCCGATAAAATCCGGGTCAAACAGGTAATGGAAATCGTGCCATTCGGGCAGGCGCTGCATGGCGGCAAGCAGCTCTCGAGCTCCAACTTGAAACATCGCCCACAGGATGAAAAGCGGCAGACGCAGGCGGCGCCGGCTGGCCACGGCCAAAGTAAAAATGATCAGGCCGCAGGCGATGTCGGATAAAAAACCGGCGGCTTCCCAGGCCGGTTGCGGAAAAAGCCGCCAGACACACGGTAAAAAGGCGGCGACAATCGCAAGAAAAAAGAAAGTCTTCTGACGCATGGTTATAGTCACTGAAACGGCGCGGCATCACCCGCGGCCTGGGATGGCAAATGAATCCGGCGGCAATGAGCTATCGTTGCTGGGCCTGATGTTTTCGGGTTTTATTCAATAAATGTGGTATTCTTTATTATGCTTCGTGCGTTTTATGCAAACAAAAGATGGTTTCTCTGGGCTTGGGGCGGCGCGGCTCTGCTTCTGGCGTCGCTCTATGCCCAAGTAGAACTAACGGTGCGGATTAACGACTGGTATGGCGCCTTCTACAACATCCTGCAAAAGGCCACCGAGCACTCGGTCGATGAGTTCTGGGCACAGATGCTCATCTTCGTCAAGCTGGCCTTTCCCTATGTGTTGATCGCCACTTTAACCAGCTATTTCACGCGGCTCTATTCTTTTCGCTGGCGCGAGGCGATCACCTTTTCCTATCTCGCCCACTGGCGGCGTGTCGATAAAGAAATTGAAGGGTCGAGCCAGCGTATCCAGGAGGATATTTACCGCTTCGCCCGCATCGTCGAATCGCTGGGTCTCCAGGTTGTGCGGGCAATCATGACCTTACTCGCCTTTTTGCCGATTCTCTGGCGCCTCTCCTCAGGCGTCGATCTGCCGCGCTTGAAGGAAATCCCCGGCAGCCTCGTTTGGGTGGCGTTGCTTGTCTCGCTTGGTGGCCTGGCTATTTCATGGCTTGTCGGCATCAAGCTGCCGGGACTGGAATACAATAACCAGAAGGTTGAGGCAGCCTTTCGCAAAGAGTTGGTCTACGCTGAGGACGACAAAATCCGTTACGGCCAGCCGGAAACTTTGCTGTCACTGTTCACGGGATTGAAGATCAACTACCACCGGCTATTTTTGCATTATGGCTATTTCGATATTTGGATCAATTTTTTTGAGCAATTGATGGTCATCGTCCCCTATTTACTCATGGGACCGGCGCTATTCTCCGGCCTTATCACTCTAGGTGTTCTTGTCCAAGTTTCCAACGCCTTCAGTAAGGTTCGGGAATCATTCTCCATTTTCATTTCCAACTGGACGACTATTACCGAGCTGCGTTCGATTCACAAACGCCTCACCGAGTTCGAGACCAATATCGGCCTACGTTAAACAGCAGCATCTTGCCGGCAAGCCGCACCGCCAGTCGATAAACTTCATAGAGCTATAAAATATATGGGCCACATATATCATCATTGCCAACGGTATGAGGTTCTTGGTAGACTATTTTTCGCTTTTTTTGTCACCATGCTTGCGTCAGCCCCACGAAAGTGATAGAAGGCCGAGTGGTATCTTTCGCTCTTTTGTCACCATGCTTGCGTCAGCCCCACGAAAGTGGTAGTGGCCCGAATGATGTCTTTTTGCGCGTTCCGCTCGGCCCACGCCTTACTGATAACAACAGCCAGAGACTAACATGAAAAGAGTGTACACGTTTGGAGCGAAAAAAGCCGAGGGACGGGCCGACATGAACAACTTGCTCGGCGGCAAAGGGGCCAATCTCGCGGAGATGGCGTTACTCGGCCTGCCGGTGCCGGCGGGATTCACCATCACCACCGAGGTCTGCACCGAGTACTACGACAGCGACTGCAAACTACCGCCAGGCTTGATGGAGGATGTCTGGAAGGCAATGGCCGGAACCGAAACAATCATGGGTAAAAAATTCGGCGATCCAGAAAACCCTCTGCTCGTCTCCTGCCGCTCCGGCGCCCGCAGCTCCATGCCTGGCATGATGGACACGGTGTTGAATATTGGCCTGTGCACCACCACCATCCCCGGTTTAATCGCTCGCACCGGCAATCCGCGCTTCGTCTGGGATTCCTACCGCCGCCTGATCATGATGTACGCCGACGTGGTCATGGAAAAGGCGGAGGGTATCGAACCCGACAGCGACCAAACCATCAGGAAGCAACTTGACGACATGCTCCACACCTATGTCAAGGGCAAGGGCATGACCTCCGACACCGAGCTAAGCGCCGAGGATCTGCAATTCCTCGCCGAAGAATTCAAATGGCGGATTGAGGAGTTTTTGGGCGAACCCTTCCCTGACAACGCTCGTGCTCAACTTGAAGGCGGAATCAAAGCGGTATTTAAAAGCTGGAATGGCAAGAAAGCCATCTCCTACCGCCAGATTGAGCGCATTCCCGATGACTGGGGCACGGCGGTTAACGTTCAGTCGATGGTCTTTGGCAACATGGGCGATACCTCAGCCACCGGCGTCGCCTTCACGCGTAATCCAGCCACCGGTGAAAACCTTTTTTATGGTGAATGGCTGATCAACGCCCAGGGCGAAGACGTGGTTGCCGGTATCCGCACCCCAAACCCGCTGAACAACGCCACCAAAAATGAGCAGAACAAGCATTTAAAGAGCATGGAGGAATCCATGCCAAAGACCTATGCCGAAATCTGCGAGGTGCGCGACATCCTGGAAAAATCATTCAAAGACATGCTTGACATCGAGTTCACGATCCAGGAAGGGCAGTTGTTCATGCTGCAATGTCGCATCGGTAAACGCACCGGCCCAGCGGCTTTGAACATGGCCATGGATATGCTGCACGAGGGTTTCATCGACGAAAAGACCGCCGTTATGCGTGTCAGTCCGGCCCAGCTTGATGAGCTGCTGCATCCGATTTGCGACCCGGAGTTTGAAAAGAAGGTCATCCCGGTGACCACTGGCCTGCCCGCCGGACCAGGCGCGGCGGTCGGCAGAATCGTTTTCACCGCCGCCGACGCCGTTGAGTGGGACCGGCGTGGCGAAAAGGTCATTTTGGTGCGTGAGGAAACCAATCCCGAAGATGTGGAAGGGATGCGCGCCGCCCAAGGAATCCTAACAGCCCGTGGCGGTATGACCAGCCATGCCGCCCTGGTGGCTCGCGGCTGGGGCAAATGCTGCGTCGTCGGCGCCGGTGAACTGCGCATCAATCCGGTAGCGAAAGAGGCCAGGGTGCTCGGCACCGATATTCTGTTGGTCGAAGGCGATGTCATGACCTTAAACGGCACCAGGGGTATTGCCTACATGGATGAGCTGCCGTTGATGGACGCTTCGGAAAACCCGCGTTTCCAGGAATTCATGACCATGGTTGACCGCTACCGCAAGATGGGCGTGCGCGCCAACGCCGAAACCCCTGACGACGCCAGGCTGGCCCGCGAGTTCGGCGCCGAGGGCATCGGCCTGTTCCGCACCGAGCACATGTTTTACGGCGAGGGTTCCGCCGAGCCGCTCTTTCTGCTGCGCAAAATGATTCTCAGCGACAGCCAAAAAGAAATCACGACGGCCATTGGCGAGCTGTTCGGCTATGTGAAAAAGGCGGTCCGCAGCACACTCGAGGTCATGGGCGACCTACCTGTGACCTTTCGCCTGCTCGACCCGCCGCTGCACGAGTTCGTCCCCAGGGGCCGGGAAAATCAGGAAAAACTGGCCCAAGCCCTGCATATTAGCGTCGAGGAAGTCATCAAGCGCGGCGAGGCCTTGCACGAATCCAACCCGATGATGGGTCATCGCGGCGTCCGCCTCGGACTCACCTATCCGGATATATCGGCCATGCAGATTCGCGCCATTCTCGAGTCCGCCGCGGAAATGCTGCAAGAAGGCAAAAAGCCGCACCCGGAAATCATGGTGCCTGTTACCTGCGATGTGTCGGAGTTGGAGGCGGTCAAGGTGATCGTCGACGCGGTATACGTTGAAGTATGCAAGAAGTTCGGCCTGGAAAAAATCGACTATCTTTATGGGACGATGATCGAAATCCCCCGCGCCTGCCTGCTGGCCGACCGCATGGCGAAGAGCGCCGAATTCTTTTCGTTCGGCACCAACGACCTGACACAAATGACCTTTGGTTTTAGCCGCGACGACGTCGGCGGCTTTTTGCAGAGCTACCTCGACAAAAAAATGTTGCCCGCCGATCCGTTCCAGACCATTGATGTCGATGGCGTCGGCCAATTGATCGCCATGGCCGTGGAAAAGGGCAGGGCCGTCCGCCCGGACCTAAAGGTCGGCATCTGCGGCGAACAGGGTGGCGATCCTGCGTCGGTGGCTTTCTGTTTTCAGACTGGCCTCACTTACGTAAGCTGCTCGCCCTTCCGGGCGCCAATTGCCCGCCTGGCGGCGGCGCAGGCGGCAATCAGAGCCGGAAAAGCCTGAACCACGAAACTTTTTTACGATAAGACTACCCGCCGTCTGGCCCATGCCGGACGACGGTTTTTTTGTCGCCCGGCGCCGCCTAACATGTTTCCTGGAAGAATCCATGCCAGAGGGCAACGAATGAGTTTTTTCTTGTATGAATATAATAATCCCTGTAAAATAAATGATTCGCAATTATTCGCCGTAAACTCGGTTTCTATCCTCCGGCAGTCAGCCCTGCGCCCAATGGAGTTCCACGAATGCTCCTTGTCGCCGCATGTCTAGAAAAAGGGTTGTTCTGTTCCCCGATTTCTTTTTAAGGAGAAGCGTATGTCTCGTACAATGGTCACAATCGATGGCAATCAGGCATGTACCCATGTCGCCTACGCCACCAGCGAAATTATCACCATTTATCCCATCACCCCGTCATCGCCGATGGCCGCCGAGGCCGATACCAAGGCTGCGGGCCAGCAGAAAAATATCTGGGGATCGGTGCCTTCCGTCACGCAGATGCAGTCGGAAGGCGGCGTCGCCGGAGCGATTCACGGCTCTTTAGCCACCGGCGCCCTGTGCACCACCTTCACCGCCTCGCAGGGCCTACTGCTGATGATTCCAAACATGTATAAGATCGCTGGTGAGCTGACGCCGACGGTCTTCCATGTTTCGGCGCGTGCCATAGCCTGTCAGGCTCTTTCTATTTTCGGCGACCACAGTGATATCTACGCGGCGCGCCAGACCGGCTGGGCCATGCTCTGCTCACAGAACGTGCAGGAATGCATGGATCTGGCCTTGGTCGCCACCCAAGCCAGTCTTAAGGCACGGATTCCTTTCATCCATTTCTTCGA
>JAIRRG010000038.1 GCA_031256095.1 Desulfobulbaceae bacterium | reverse complement strand
ACGAAGACAAGATTGTTGTAGTCAACGCCGTGGGTGAAGAAGCCGTCGATGCGAAGCTCTCTGCCGTCATCAAACTGGATGATCAGGTCGTTGCCTGTCCGTTCATAATTCTTTACATGGGCCTCGGCGGCGGCACTCAGGAAGTTGGTCGGTTGGCCTGACGCCCGGACAGTGGTCATTGCCGGATCAATCGGAACATCGACATGGTTGGCTAAAATCGTTGGTGAAATCATGGCAGCCTCTTTCAGTTAAGTTTTTTTATTACTTTCCCTTTCTTAGCAACGGGTACCACTTCATCCTCGGCTGACCGGTTACACCATTCTATGAATCATATTGGTCCTCCAAAACACACGCTGGCTAACAATCAATAGCCGCTATCTCATGGCCTTCCTTGCTTACAACTATGGACAAAAGAGCTTACCTACTTTAAGAGTAGGAATTTCATATCCCTACAAAAGGATAGACGTATATATGAGTGAGTGTCTGTTATTTGAAACACTTTGACTTTATAGCCTGCTGTATTGCAGCAACTAAAACGTCTCATTTTTCAAACACTTTGACTTTATAGTCAAGACATATTATGATGAACCTGAATCGTCTCATATTTCAAACATTTTAATTTTCTAGCCACATCATATTGCATCAACACCAAATAACGTCCCAAAAAGAATCTACTTATTTTATGAGCGGTTATATTTTGCGATTATGAGAATAATTGTATGATACCAGTCAAATAAGATTATACGTCTTCCCGCATACACGCAAGGGGAATTCGCCTATTCCATTCGGTTATACTGAATCTTTACCATGTATCATGTATCATCTTTGAAACGCTTTAACTTGTTATAGCATGCCAGTGGCATCAAGCTAAGCAATTAATTTTATGCGCACAGCTTCTCTTTTGTCGTACAGATCGTTGCGAATTGTAACATTTCTTGTCGACGTAATTTGCAGCGACAAGAAGGCAAACAGCAGGCGGCAAGGAGCGATGAATGACGGCTTGGCATGGTCATACCGCCACAAATCCCGATGCCATTTGTTGGCAATGAACAGCGGTTGCCCTCAGCAAACCACGGCAAAAGATACTGGCCGCCCAGGGTTGGTCGCGCTAGCGGGAAACGGTCGGGAGGATGTGATGGAAATGGATCAGGAGATGGGTGAAACAGGGCAGCCCTTCAGTGGCATTAACCAGGCCGTCAGGGCGGTGTTGTCTCTATTGAAGGGAGGAACGGGAAAACGGCGCTTGGCCGCTATGCAAGGAAAAGATCGGACAGAAGCACTATTAAAACGGGGCCGATTGTCAAATTCAATCTATGACAATTTACGGGGAGAGCCGTCAGTCTTCACCCAAACTAAAGTGTTTGAGTTTACGCCACAACGATCCCCTATTCAGGCCCAGTAGCTTGGCAGCGCGGCCCCTTGAGCCGTTTACCTGCTCGAGCACCCAGGCAAGGTAGCGTTTTTCGTTTTCATCCAAACTGACAATGGTATCATAACTAAGACTTTGGCATTTTTCCGAACTGCGTAATTGTTGGCTGGCGCCAATTTCTGGCGGTAAATGGGCCAAAAGGATTTTCTTACCGTTGCACAGTACCACAGCCCGCTCCATCATGTGCTTAAGCTCCCGCACGTTGCCGGGAAAAGCGTAATGCGCGAACGCTTTGATGACGCTGTCGTCGATTTCCGGAATATCCTTGCCCAAGCGCGCGGCGAACCAATTGACGAAATAGTTCGCCAAAAGCGGGATATCCTCACGCCGTTCCGCCAGCGACGGTATCTGCAGGGTTATGACGTTCAAACGATAGTACAAATCCGACCTAAAGCTTCCTGCCTCCACCATCATCTTCAGGTTGTGGTTCGTAGCAGCGATAATTCGCACGTCCACGGGAATCTCCGTGGTGCCGCCTACCCGGAGCAGGGTCTGTGTTTCCAGCACGCGCAACAGATTTGTCTGCATAGTCAGCGACATATCTCCCACTTCATCAAGCAAAAAGGTGCCTTTGTCTGTTGCCTCGATGAGGCCTTTCTGCGCCTTCTCCGCCCCGGTAAAAGCCCCTTTCTCATGTCCAAATAGCTCGTTGGCGAGCAGATTCTCAGTAAACGCGGCGCAATTAACGGCGAGAAAGCGATGCGTGCCACGCGGACTACTCGCATGGATCAAACGGGCCACCAGCTCCTTGCCCGTGCCCGTTGCACCCTGAATGAGTACCATACAGTCGGCAGGCGCAACTTGCGCGATATCTTGCCTGAGCTTTCTCATGAGCGAGCTGTATCCGATCATCGGCGGCGCATCGATTTGCTGCGGGTCTTGCTCCAGATTGGCCACTTCGAGCTTGAGGCGGCGCTTTTCCAGCGCTTTTTCCACAATAATAGGAACTTCAGCCAGGAGCAGGGGTTTTGCCAAATAGTAGTACGCACCTTTGCGCATGGCTTCCACCGCTGCCTCTATCGAGGCGGAACCGGTAATGATCACCTCCACATCCGGCATCACGGCCTTGACATGCTCGAGCAGCTGTATCCCGGAGATGTCCGGCACCGACATATCCGTGATGACCACATCGTATTCGCCAGTAGCCAGCGCATCCACCGCCTGACGACTGTTTCCCGTTGCGGTTACCTTATAGCCACCATGGGTCACGGCAGCGGTCAAATTTTTACGGGCAACAACATCCTTTTCCACAATCAGAACGCGTGCGTTCTCCACCAGTCTTCCTCCTTATGACCACACTTGCCTGGGGCAGGTCCAACACCTCCAGGGGAAGAAACAGATCAAATAATAAAGCCCGTGTCTTTGCCGGGGTTATTGTCAACGCAGATACGGCCCGATGCCGTTGTTCATAGATTAAGATCGGTATCCTGCCAATTTCCTGACAGGTAAAAGAAACGAAAAAGATTCATCCGTCAAACTATGTCCCTGGGAGCAAGGGTATGTGCTATTTTTTCTATAATTTTGAGGGTAAATATCTTTTTGCTATAACTTGACTATAATATCAGATTTTTTGAAAAATTGTGCGCTATTTTTTTGTAATTCCTTATTTTTGGGGATCCAGCGCATGAGGTGCGGCCGGTGGCCGCCCAATCCTGACTGGTAGACAGGCGCAGCAAGTCAGGCGGTCAAAATGGTCAGCGAGAGTGCCAAAGTGATGTTGCACTCCTTGAAGGCGACAGGATCAATTGGCAAAATCCCATGCCTTTCTCGAAAAAGTATCAGTCTCCATTAACACGCCACTCAAAGGTGGCCCTCATGCCCGGCGCTGGCCTTGCGCCGAGCAGGCTGAAAATGGCAGCCAGGGCGGTGAAGATCAAACCCGGCGCCATCTCGACAGACGGAAGTAGCCATCTCGCCGCCAACGGCTTTTTATGTTAAAAATATGATTCGAGGAAATTTCACCACGCCATCGAAGAGAGAATCACCATGGTAGAGCCTCTGCTCGTCGCCGAACACATCGATAAGACTTACCGGCTTGGCAAGCGGCAAATTGCTGTCTTGAGCGATGTCTCGCTTGCCGCTGCTGCGGGTGAGTTCGTGGTCATCAGCGGTGCCAGCGGCAGCGGCAAAAGCACGCTTTTGGCGCTGTTGGGCGGTCTCGACCAGCCTGACCGGGGACGGATTGCCATTGCCGGCCAGGATATAACCGGTCTCAGCGAAAAACGCCTTGCCCTCGTGCGCAACCGGCAAATCGGTTTTGTTTTCCAGTCGTTTCATCTCGTGCCGTCGCTGAACGCCCGCGAAAACATCATGTTTCCCGCCGAACTGGCCGATAACCCTGAGGCGGCGGCCAAAGCGGAACAGCTTCTGCGGCAGGTCGGCCTATGGCAGCGCCGCGGCAATTTTCCCTCGCAGCTTTCCGGCGGCGAATGCCAGCGCGTCGCCATCTGCCGGGCGCTCATCAACGCCCCGGCCCTGATTTTCGCCGATGAACCGACTGGCAATCTTGATTCGGAAAACGCGGCGGTGGTGCTTGATTTGCTTTTTGAAATGATTCAGGAAAACGGCGCGACCCTGGTGATGGCCACGCACAGCCAAGAGGTGGCGGCCCAGGCCAGCCGCCTCATCCGTTTGCGCGATGGCCGCGTCGTCAGCGACAGCGGCCAATAATGCGCATTCCCTTCATTTTTCGTGAGTTGCGGGCCAGCGGCCGACAGGCCATGGTGCTGATGTCCTGCGTCGCTCTGGCGGTGGCCAGCCTGACGGTGGTGGACAGCTTTCACAGCGACGTCGTGAGACTGTTGCGCGGCGACGCCCGCGCCCTGCATGGCGGCGATCTGCTCATCGAGTCCAACTACCCCTTTTCCGCCGCCATGGAGCGGGCGGTGGCGACGCTTGCGGCCAAAGGGGCCAAAGTCTGCCGCCAGTGGCATCTTTACTCGCTGCTGCGCCATGATGACCACAGTGTTTTCAGCCAACTGAACATTGTCGAGCCCAATTATCCCCTCTATGGTCAGGTGGAACTGCAATCGGCCAGGCCGCTGGCTGAAGCGCTGAAGCCGGGGACGATTATCGTCGCCCCGGAACTTCTGCCGCGGCTTGGCCTGAAAATTGGCGATTTCGTCCAAGCGGGCGAGGTCAGGCTACAGGTGGTGGATTGCCTCATGCGCGAATCATCGCGACCCATCGAAATTTTCCGCCTGGGGCCGCCAGTGCTGGCCCACGCCGCCGATCTGGCCGCCATGAATCTGGTACGCGAGGGCAGCCGGACGCAGTATAAAATCGCCACCGCCCTGCCCCAAGGCCCACCCGCCGCCGAGGACGAGGCCAAGTCCCTGCGGGCCATCTCCCAGAATGGCGCGGAACGGGTCGAAACTGCCGCCACCGCTCGCTCCGGCGTCAAACGTTTTTTTGACAACCTGCTCTTTTTCCTATCGCTCACCGCTCTGGCAACGCTACTACTGTCAGGCATCGGGGTGCACAGCTCGGCCACCGCCCTGGTGCGCGAACGCCAGACCGCAATCGCCATCTGCAAGGCCATGGGCGCCGATTCCGCTTTTCTGTTCCGCCGCTATTTGGCGTTGACGGCGCTGGTGGCCACTGGCGGCGTCCTGGCCGGAATCCTCCTCGCCGCCCTGTTCAAACCGCTCTTTCCTCTGCTCTTTCCCGGCGTTTTCCCAGCGGAACATATCACCGCCTTGAACCTGGCCGCTGCCGCCAATGCTTCGGCTTTGGGCTTCACCGCCGCCTTGCTGTTCGCCCTGGGGCCGCTGACCAGCTTAAAAAACGTCAGGCCCATGCTGCTCTTGCGCCGCGAGACCGCCTCCGGCCTGGCGGCGCGGGCCGGCCAGGCCCTGATCCGGGCGGCGGTGGCGGCGCCGGTGGCTATCCTGCTTGTCTTCCTTGTCGTCAGGCACATGGAAGACACGCGGACAGGGCTGTATTTTCTTGGCGGCTTGGCGGCGCTGACTTTTGTCGCTTTTATCCTGACCAGCCTGGCGCTGACTCTGGCCCGGCGTCTGGACATAAGCCCGCTGATCCCGCGGCTGGCCTTGCGCGGCCTGTCGCGGCCCGGCAACGCCAGCGTCGCCGTCATCACCACCCTGGCCACGGCCCTGGCCCTGCTCCTTACCATGTTCCTCGTCCGGAAAAATCTCGAAGACAACTACATCACCTCCTTTCCGCCAGACGCCCCCAATGTCTTCGTGCTGAATATCCAGAAGGATGAGGGCGAGCGTTTCCAACAACTGGCCGCCGTTCCTTGCCGCCTCTATCTGGTGATCCGCGGGCGGCTGAAGGCGATAAACGGCAAGCCGGTGCTGGCCGAGCGCGACGGCAAACCGGCCATCGATACGCTGACGCGGGAATTCAGCCTCACCTATCAGGAGTCGTTGCTCCCTGACGAACATCTGGTCATCGGCAAGAGCCTGTTCAAAAAAGACGCCGATGGTAAGCTGCCGCTCCAGGTGTCGGTGCTGGATACGGTGCGGGATATGGGCAACATGAAGCTCGGCGATGTCCTGACCTTTTCCATCCAGGGTGTGCCGCTTGAGGCGGAAATCACCAGCATCCGCGTCCGTAATCATGCTGGCCTGTCACCGTTTTTCTATTTTGTCCTGCCGCCGAAATATCTGGAAAAGGCGCCGCAGAACGCTTTTGCCGCCATCAGGATGCCACCAGGGCAGGTGGCGGCCCTGCAAAATTTGCTGGCCGCCAAAATGCCGCATCTGACCGTCCTCGACCTCGGCCCTCTGACCGCCGAGATAGGCCGCGTCGCCGGTAAATTTGTCCGTCTCGTTAATTTTTTCGCGGCCTTATCGATCATCGCCGGCCTCTTCATCCTTTGGGGCTCGCTTTTGGCCAGCCGCTTGCCGCGCCTGGCCGAGGCGGTATACTATCGGGTGATGGGAGCAGGCCGGGGTTTTATCTTTTTGATTTTTCTCGTGGAAAACCTGGCGCTGGGGCTGGCCGCCGCCCTGGTCGCCATTGTCATTGCCCAGCCCGCCGCCTGGCTGCTGTGCCGCCACGGCCTTGATCTCAGCTATCAGCCATGCTGGCTGGCCTCGCTGGCATTGGCCGCCACGGCAACGCTTCTCACCGGCATCGCCGCCCTGCCCGGCCAATGCGGGACGACGCGGTCATCGCTGGCCACATCTCTCAAGGAGCAATGGCAAGAATGAAACATCTCCTCTTCGCCGCCGCCTCGCTGCTCGTCTTTGCCGCCTGTCAGGACAATCACAAACCCGCCGTCGCCAAACCGGCGGCGCCGGAAATCACCATCGTCGCCATGGGCGATAGCCTGACCGCTGGCTATGGCGTTCCAGAAGAAGGCGCCTATCCGGCCAAACTGGAGCGCCGCTTGCGCGCCGAAGGTTATAACTGCCGCGTCGTCAACGCCGGCGTTAGCGGCGAGACGAGCAGCGATGCCCTATCAAGGCTTGATTGGATTTTGGGCATGAAGCCGGACATCGTCATTTTTGAGAGCGGGGCCAACGACGGCCTGCGCGGCATCAATCCGGCGGTGCCCCGTGAAAATATTGATAAAATTCTGACGCGGCTGCAAGAGAAGGGCGTCGTGACCATCCTCGCCGGCATGAGGATGGTCACCAACCTTGGCTCAACCTATATCAACGATTTTAATGCCATTTACCCGGATCTGGCGAAAAAGCATCGGCTGCTGTTCATGCCCTTTTTCCTCGACGGCGTGGCGGCCAAACCGGAGCTGAACCAGGACGACGGCATCCACCCACGGGCGGCTGGCTATGACATTATTGTCGAAAACATCCTACCGCTGGCGCGCCAGGCCATCGCCCAGTGGCGGGGGAAGTGACAAGGGCGCGGCAATCAACTACAAAAATGGAGGGCAACATGATTTCTGGCAACAGCATCAAGGCGTTTATCATTGGCATGGCCATTTGGGCCTTTTCAGGCGGTTATTTCGGCGCATTGGCCGAGACGCCCCTCTTGAAAGTGGAGAGTTCTCCCAGCATTGCCGCCGTCGCTCCGGGAACCCCTGTTACCGTTATGGTGCTCGTGACCATTGAGGCTCCGGCGCTGCCTTCGCAAAAAGTCCGGCCTCCTGTGGCGGTGAGCCTGGTTATTGATCATTCCGGCTCCATGGCCGAGGCAAAAAAACTCGATTATGCGCGAAAGGCCGGCAAGACGCTGGTGCGGGCGCTTGAGCCACGGGACCGCTTCGGACTGGTCATTTACGATGACACGGTGCAGGAGCTGTATCCACTTTCTCCGGTTACCAATAAAGAACAGATTATTAAGCTAATAGATCGTATCAAGGAGGGCGGCTACACCTTTCTTTCCGGCGGCCTTGAGGCGGGCGTCAAACAGGCGCGGCAGTCCGGCAACGCCGGGGATGTGCGCCGTGTCATACTGCTTTCGGACGGCTTGGCCAACAGAGGCGTAACCAATCCTGAAATGGTGGCGGCGATTGGCGCCAAAGCCCGCAACGCCGGTATCGGCGTTTCCACTGTCGGTCTTGGCGTCGATTATGACGAAAACCTGATGCAACTTCTGGCCGAGCGCGGCGGCGGCCAGTATTACTATGTAAAGGATTCCGAAGACTTGCCCGCCGTTTTTCGGCAAGAGCTGGCCCTGGCGGCGGAATCCGTCACCCGCGATCTGAGCGCAGCCTATAAGCCTTCTGGCGTCGTGGGCAAGGTGACGGTTTTCGGCTACAACACCCAAGAAGAAAAGAGCAGCCGCAAAATCGATATGAGCGACATGACCGCCGGCGAAAAGCGGCAGATCATGCTGCGCCTGACCCTTACACCGGAAAAGGGTGTGAAAGAGCAAGACCTTGGCGAATTGGAGTTGAACTACACCGGGACAACCGACGGCAAGGGGCAAAACATTGTGCTTCCCATGAAGCTTGTGGTCGAGGCCGATGACGCGGCACGCGACGCGCTAAATGCCAAGGCTGAACCCGCTCTCAAGGCCGTGCGCGAGGAAGGCATACTGCAAGAGGCCGAGGAGGCCCATGTTGCCGCCATGAAAGCCTTGGAAGAGGGCAAGAAAGAGGAAGCCAAAAAAATGCTGGCCGAGAGCAAAGCCAATCTCGCCCCCGCCGCTCCCAGCAACAAGGCCATTGCCAACAAAATGCTGGCCCTGGAGGCCGATGAACAGAAGCTTGAACAGGCCGCCAGCGACATGGCTTTGCAAAAAAGCATGGTCAAGCAGAGTAAAAGCTCAGCCTACCAAAGCGCCAAAGGCTTAAAGCAGGGGATGATGCTGCAACGCGGCGACAAGGGATTCATGGTGGAAAAGCTCCAGCGGGCACTGACCGGAAAAGGCTTTTATACTGGCGCGGTCAACGGCATTTACGACGCTCCGTTGGAGGAAGCCGTGAGAAAATTCCAAAAATCGCAATCGATCGATGCCGACGGCGTCGCTGGTCAGACCACCCAAAGCGCCTTGGGCATTCAATAAGGCGATTTGGCGGCAATGGCTGCCTAATAACAGCAGGGCAAGAAAAGCCGCCCGCAACCCCGGTAAAAACTGATGCCGCCGGGCTTTGAGGCCGCGACATGCCGGGCGCGGGTGCGTTTGAGTATTTTTTCAATGTGGGCTGATTCATCACGATATCAACCTGTTATTCTCATTTTTCGCAAAAATTCCCCATGCCGACAATCGCCGATATTTTCGCCAACCCTCCCCTGGATGAAACCGTTGACATCGCGGGCTGGCTGCGCAGCCGCCGTGACGCTGCCTCCTTTTCCTTTTTGGCAATCAACGACGGCTCGTGCCTGGCCAACCTGCAAGTGATTGCCGACTGTGGCCTGGCCAACTACGCCGACGAAATCAAAAAACTCGGCACCGGTTGTAGCCTTGCCGTGCGTGGCAGGCTGCAACAATCTCCGGCCCAAGGCCAGGCGGTGGAAGTGGTCGCCGACAGCGTGACGCCCGTTGGCTGGGCCGACGCCGCCAGCTATCCGCTCCAGAAGAAACGCCATTCTCTTGAATTTTTGCGTGAAATCTGCCACTTGCGGCCACGCGCCAATACCTTGGCCGCCGTGGCCAGAACGCGGTCACGGCTGGCTTTCGCCATCCACAGCTTTTTACAGGAGCGCGGCTTCGTCCAGATACAGACACCGGTCATCACCACCAGCGATTGTGAGGGCGCGGGTGAGATGTTTCAAATTGCCGCCCAGGCTGACGGGCGGCATTTTTTCGGCAAGGCGGCGGGACTAACGGTCAGCGGCCAGTTGCAGGCCGAAGCCTACGCCCTGGCCTTGGGCAAAGTTTATACCTTTGGGCCAACCTTCCGTGCCGAAAATTCAAATACTTCCAGGCACTTGGCTGAATTTTGGATGATTGAGCCGGAGATGGCCTTCTGCGACCTGGGCGGTGATATGGCAATGGCCACCGCCCTTTTGCAATACGTCATCGGCGATGCCTTTGAACACTCCGCCGCCGACCTCACTTTTTTCGACAGCTTTATTGATAAAGGCTTGCTGGTCAAATTGCGGGCCATCGCCGAACAGGATTTTGTCCATTTTACTTATGACGAGGCCGTCGCCAGGCTTCAGGCGGCACCAGTCAAATTCGCCCAAGCGCCGCGTTGGGGCATTGATTTACAATCCGAACACGAACGCTGGCTGGCGGAAGAATTGTGTAAGGCGCCAGTTATTGTCACCGATTATCCGGCGGCGATCAAACCGTTTTATATGCGCCTTGCCGACGATGGCCGCACCGTCGCCGCCATGGATATTCTGGTGCCGGGCATCGGCGAGATCATCGGCGGCAGCCAGCGTGAAGAGCGTCTTTCCGTGCTTGAAGAAAGAATGCGGGCGGCGGGCATGAATCTTGATGAATACCAGTGGTATATTGACCTGCGGCGCTTTGGCAGCGTGCCGCACGCCGGTTTTGGCCTCGGCTTTGAGCGCCTGGTGCAGCTTGTCACCGGTATGGCCAATATCCGCGATGTCATTGCCTTTCCGCGGGCGCCGGGGCTGGCTCCATGCTGAACGGGCTTTCAGAAGATAAGGGCCAGCGGGTGCGGCGGATGTTCGACGCCATCGCTCACCGCTACGACCTGATGAACCGGGCCATGACGCTGGGATTCGACCAGAGCTGGCGGCGTTTGGTGGTTGAGAAGGCCTGTCCGCTCGCCGACGAGAGGCTCCTTGATTTGGCCTGCGGCACCGGTGACATTGCGGCGCTGGCGGCTGGACGATATCCAGCATCACAGATTATAGCCGCCGACTTTTCCGGCAATATGCTGAAAGAAGCTCGTCGCCGTTTTCCCGAGGCGGTCATCACCTGGCTCGTCTGTGATGCTAACCGCTTGCCTTTTGCCGACGGTGAATTGCACGCCGTGACCTTTGGTTATCTGCTGCGCAATGTCGGTGACGTCAAAGCGGTGCTGGCCGAGGTCCATCGCGTACTGGCCCCCGGAGGCCGCGTCGTTTGTCTTGACACGACGACGCCACGGGGGCTCATGGCGCCTTTGGTGAAATTGTATTTGACGGCGGTGGTGCCGCTATTGGGGAAATTGCTGGCCGGCGACCGGGCAGCATACAGCTATCTAACTGGATCAACGATGAATTTTTACGCCGCCGAAGACCTGGCCGCCTTGTTTGCCGCCGCTGGCTTCGAGAGCGTCGGCGTCAGGCGGCTGATGTGCGGCAGCGTCGCCGTCCATTGGGGCGAAAAGGCGAAATGATGATTTGTCATTATGTGAAACCCAATTCGGGGAAAAGGCTTAAATCTTGGCAGGATTGATGGGTTTCGCTGCCTGTTACAGGCAGAAACTCTACTCTACCAACCCATCAGGCTCGAGCGATTCAATTATGTCAAAAGTCGGAGTTGTGTATGGATGCGCCTCAAATCCAGCCTGACCACATTTCTGTTCTTGAACAAGTCCTTGCCGACCTTCAGCAAAACAAGTTTCCGCCCCACATTGCCGAGCTGTCGGTAACAAATAGAATTAAACGTGCGTTTGCTCTGTATGAACAGTGCGGCATAACTCAGCTTTGGGGGATATTCCCCGATTATCCCAAGGATATTAGGGCCTCCTTGAAGTCCTTGGGATATAAAAATCGGTCGGCATTTTCCTGGATGTCAATTGTACCTATCTGGTGGTGCTATTTTTTCGGACCACTTTATTATTTTGCTGCCGGTATGTGGCGAAAAGGATTGGTTCTTTTCCCTCTGGAATGCCTTTTGGTCTTCGCTATTGATAAGCTTTTTACGTTGATCACCGGTACGGAAATACCACAGAGTTGGAACGTTTCCATTGCCCTCGGTCTCGGTTACATGGTAGGCGTGATGGCAACATATGATTTATACCGCTTGAAGATCAAAAAAGAGACCTTCTGGTGGTAAAAAAGCGAATTGTAAGGGGGAGAAATGGCCAAAATCAATTTATTCTCCTGTTCGACGTGGAAAAGGGGAACTTCATAGCGGCCCAATCTCTCACTCGCCCAACAACGTACATTTTTCAGGTTTGCCTTTCATGAAACTCACCATCCTCATTGTTGAAGACGAACCGGCGATTGTCGACGCCATGCAGTACGCGCTCGAGGAAGAAGGTTTCACGATAAACATTAGCGCCACCGGGGGGGAGGTTCTGGCGCTGTTGGAGCGGCAAGACATCAGCCTGATCATTCTCGATATTGGCCTGCCGGACATCACTGGCCTGGAGCTGATTAAACTCATCCGCCCGCGCTTTAATGTCCCGATTATCTTCCTGACCGCCCGTTCTGGTGAAATTGACCGGGTTTTGGGACTGGAACTGGGCGGCGATGATTATGTGGTCAAGCCATTTAGCCCGCGGGAACTGGCGGCTCGAGTCAAAGCGATTCTGCGCCGCGTCGGGCCAAGTGACCACAAGGGGCCGCCGGTTGCCGCCGCAGCTCAGGTCATTTGGCGCGTCGACGCTGATAGACGCCAGATTTTTTATCATGGCGTCGACTTGGAGCTTTCCCGTTACGAATACAACATTCTGGGCGTTTTGCTGCACAATCCAGGGCGGGTCTTCACGAGAGAACACCTGATGCGCCTGGCCTGGGAAGAACCGGACGCCAGCATGGAACGCACCGTCGATGCCCACATCAAAAATATCCGCGCCAAACTGAAAACCATCGACCCAGACGACGAGGCCATTGTCACCCACCGTGGTGTCGGTTACGCGCTGCACGAGCACCACGGCGAGCGGTCATGAGCATCGGTGGCCGTATCTTTTTTGCCTGCTTGATTATTTCCTGCCTCTGTCTGTTCTATCCCTTGTACCGCCTAGCCGACACCATGGCCACCCACTACCGCGAAGGGGTAGAAGATAGCCTGGCCGATCAGGCCAATATCCTTGCTTCACTGGTCGAAACAGAAATAGGGCGCCAGCCATTTTCCCGGCAGAACTGGCAGGCGGTTTTTGACCGCATCCACAACCGGCTCCTGGCCGCTCATATCTATAACCTGGACAAGGATCGTGTTGATTCCCATGTCAGAATCACCAATAATAAAGGTATCGTTTTGTTCGATTCGGAGGACCCGGAGAGTGTTGGCAAGAATTTGAGCGCTTGGCGTGATGTCGCCCTGACCCTCGCTGGCCGCTATGGAGCGCGCACCACCCGGCTTGATCTGGCTGACGAGAGGACTTCGCGGCTGTATGTGGCGGCGCCAATTGTCGTCAATGGTGCCATTTGGGGCGTTTTGACTGTAATCAAACCGACCACCAATATCCGCTATTTCGTCAGTGGCGCCAAACTGAAAATTGCCAAAAGTGGCCTGATTGCCCTCATTGCCGCGGGCCTCTTCAGCCTAGCCGCCGCCGCCTGGATCACCCGGCCAATTAAAGCCCTCACGGGCTATGCGCGTGGCATCCGCGACGGTTTGTCGCCGGCCTTTCCTCGCCTGGCCAATGACGAAATCGGCGAGATGGGGCGCGCCCTAGCCGAAATGCAGCGCGCCTTGGAAGGGCGGCGCTATGTCGAGCAGTATGTCCAGCATCTGACCCATGAACTGAAAAGCCCGCTGTCGGCTATCCACGGCGCAGTCGAATTACTGGCTGACGAGCAAGCGGGAAAAACCATGGCGCCAGAGCGGCGGGCCTGTTTCATTGCCAATATCGACGGTCAGTCGCGGCGGATTCAGGCCATCGTCGACCGGATGCTGGAACTGGCGGCCCTGGAAAACCGCCCCGGTCTGGAAAATCGCCAGCCGGTTTTGCTCAGCGCCTTAATCAATACGGTCTGTGAGAGTTTCGAGCCACTTGTGGCGGCCAGGGATATTTCTCTTATCGCTGATTCAGGAGAAAGTAATCTCACTGTTTCCGGTGATGGCTTTCTGCTGCATCAGGCGGTGACTAATCTCGTGCAAAACGCCCTCGACTTTAGCCCACCCGGCGGTAACATCACCATCAGGGCTTTCCGCCAGGAATTTCGGCAAGCCACCAGGCAAGGATATGAAATCGTTGTTGAAATCGCCGATCAGGGGCCAGGAATCCCCGATTACGCCAGCGAAAAAATATTCGACAAATTTTTTTCTTTACCGCGCGCCTCAACCGGTCAAAAGAGCACGGGACTCGGTTTGAACTTTGTCCGCCAGGTGGCAATTATGCACGGCGGCAGGGTAAATCTCGAAAATCTTCCAGAAGGCGGGGCGTTGGCGCGGTTGATTTTACTGGAATAGACCGCAAACAGGAATGAGCTGTACAGCTTGTCCAGGCGACAGACGCCGGGGATGGGCATGTTTGGCAATGGATCGTCAATTCTTTATTCACTGAAGTAACATGTGGAGGACCGATGAAGAAATTATGATAAATTTTATATTGATTCTAGTAAGTTATCTAATCGGTGCCTTGCCCTTTGGCCTTCTTGTCGGCAAAATGGCCGGAGCAGATGTGCGAAAAGAGGGTAGCGGCAACATCGGCGCCACCAATGTCAGCCGGGTGCTCGGCAAAAAGCTAGGCGCTGTAACCCTGTGCTGCGATGTTTTGAAATCCTACCTGCCCATGTTCGTTGCCCATATTCTGCTCTCCAGTCAGGCAAACGCCGTCTTGTGGGTGGCGGCCTGCGGCCTGGCGGCGGTGGTCGGCCATATCTTCCCGGTATACCTGAAATTTAACGGCGGCAAAGGCGTGGCCAGTGCCTTGGGTATGTTTTTATTTTTGTCGCCCACGGCCGCGGGCCTGGCACTTCTGTGTTTTCTCGTGGCGGTCTGGTTCAGCGGTTTTGTCTCGGTTGGTTCCCTGGCCGCCGCCACTGTGATGCCGATCATGCTATGGCTCAATCATGAAGCAGCGACAAAAATCACTATCTGTCTGCCGGTGGTGGCGCTGATCTGGTGGAAACACAAGGAAAATATCGCCCGGCTATGGCGCGGTGAGGAAAAAATCTGGCGGAAGAAAGAGTGAATTTTACTCTGGTTTCAGCTCCCTAAGGAGCAAATCGCGGGCGGCGGCAGCACAGTCTTTGCCTTCATAGATAATTTGGTACATCTGTTCGACAATGGGCATCTCAATGCCCATTTTACAGGCCAAATGAAAGGCCGACCGCGTGGTCTTGATACCCTCGGCCACCATTTGCAGCCGTTCATTTATTTCCTGAATGTTCGCACCCTCAGCCAGCATCAGGCCAACGCGGCGGTTACGACTTAAGGCGCCGGTGCAGGTGAGAATGAGATCGCCAACACCGCTCAGTCCTAAAAAAGTAGTGGGATTGGCGCCCAAAGCGATACCCAATCGGCTTATTTCCGCCAACCCTCTGGTGATCAGGGCGGCCCCAGTATTTGATCCATAGCCAATACCATCGCAAATTCCCGTGGCGATGGCGATGATATTTTTCAGGGCGGCGGCCAGTTCTAAGCCGACAACGTCACCGCTGGTATAAACTCGGAACGATGGCGCGCTGAAGATATGCTGCCACATGACGGCCAGCATCGGGTCGGCGCAGCCAATGGCAATCGCAGTCGGCATGTCTTTCGCCACTTCCCAAGCGAAAGATGGGCCAGACAGCACCGCCGGCGGATTGCCCACCCGGCTCACGGCCTTATCCAATGATTCGATGAGCCGCGACATGGTGAGCAGCGTTTCGTTCTCAATCCCTTTAATTGCCGAAATAACAAAAGAATTCTCTTCGAGCAGCGGCTGGAGCTGGCCGTAAACTTGACGCAAGCCATGGGACGGCACAACCAGACAGATGTGGCGGCTGCCCCGTGTCGCCTCGGCCAGGGAGGCGGTGATCATGAGATTTTCTGGCAAAGCGATGCCAGGCAGGTATTTTTCGTTGCAGCGGCTGTTCTGTATCACCGCCATATGGGACGGAGAATGGCCCCACAGACGAACTTTCAGCCCCTTTTTGGCTAGCAGCAGGGCTAACGCCGTTCCCCAGGAACCAGCGCCAATGACCGCGATTGGCTCAGATTTCACCGTCTTCTTCCGCTTCATCACTGCCGTTTTCGGTGGCGACAGTATCGAAATCGACAACTTTTTCGCCATCGGCTAGGTTAATCAGGCGCACGCCTTGCGTTGTTCTGCCAGTTTCACGAATTGAGGAGACGTTGATGCGGATCATCTTGCCGGAATCGGCAATGAGAATAACTTGCTCATCTTCGCCAACCTGTTTGACGCCAACGATATTGCCATTGCGCTCACTGGTTTTGATGGCAAATTTCCCCTTGCCACCGCGCGATTGATCACTGTAATCGAGAATTGAACTTTTCTTGCCAAAGCCATTTTCGGTAACGATGAGAACCGGATTCTCCGAAGTGACAACCACCGCGCCGACTACCGCATCGCCCTCGGCCAGCCTTATACCAATAACACCTGCCGCCTGCCGCCCCATTTCCCGGATATTGCTTTCTGGGAAATGAATCGACATCCCGCGGTGGGAAACTAGCAAAATCGTGTCATTGCCGTTCAGGAGATGGGCGGTGACGATTTCATCGCCTTCCTTGAAGGTCAGGGCGCGTTTGCCAGCCCTTAAAGGGCGGGCGAATTCGTCAATGCTGGTTTTTTTGACGATGCCGTTTTTGGTCACCATGAGAATACTGCGGTTATTTTCGGCGTTATCAAAATTGGTTATCGGCAGAATGGCGGCGATTTTTTCGGCATCCGCCAGGTTGAGGAAATTGACGATGGCGCGACCGCGGGAAACACGGCCGGACTCCGGTAATTCGTAGACCTTTCGCCAATATACGCGGCCAGTGTTGGTGAAAAACAGGAAGGTGTCATGGGTGGAAGCGACATACAATTTCGAGACAAAATCCTCCTCGGCCTTTTTGACTCCACTCACTCCCTTGCCGCCCCGGTGCTGGGCACGGTACAGGCTGGCCGAATTGCGTTTGATATAGCCGGAATGGGTGACGGTGATCACCATATCCTCATTGGGTATCAAATCTTCAGGCAGAATTTCGTCAACCGCGGCGATGATTTCTGTCCGTCGCTCATCGCCGTACTCATTTTTAATTTCCTGACATTCTTCACAAATAATATTCAAAACCAGCCGCTCGTCGGCAAGGATTTCTTTCAATCGCTTAATTTCCGTCAAAACTTGTTGATGCTCGTCCAGAATTTTCTGGATTTCCAAACCGGTCAGCCGTTGCAGGCGCATGTCGAGGATGGTTTGGGCCTGGATATCGCTGAAAGAAAAGCGTTCAATTAAGGCCGCCTTGGCCACTATCGGATTTTCCGAAGCGCGGATAATGGCCACCACCTCGTCAATGTTTTGCACGGCAAGCGACAGGCCGCGAAGAATATGCTCACGTTCTTCCGCCTTTTGCAGCTCAAAACCGGTACGGCGGTAGACCACTGTTTTCCGGTGATTGAGAAAATGCTCAAGCATTTGCTTGAGATTGAGTATTTCCGGGCGGTTGTCAACGATGGCCAAAAATATGATGCCAAAAGATTTTTGCAGCGGCGTTAAAGTGTACAATTGATTGATGACGATATCGGGATTTTCGTCACGCTTTAAATCAACAACAATACGCAATCCATGCCGGTCCGATTCGTCACGGACTTCGGCAATGGCCTCAATCTTTTTTTCTTTGACCAGAAGGGCGATCCGCTCAACAAGTTGTGCCTTGTTCTGCTGATAGGGAATTTCCGTGATGATGATGGCCTCCCTGCCGCCATCCTGATGTTTTTCAACATCGACCCGGCCCCTCAGGTTGATGATGCCTTTGCCGGTTTCATAAGCTTCTCGGATGCCGGCGTAGCCACAGATCAGACCGCCGGTAGGAAAATCGGGGCCACTGATGAGGGCCATCAAGTCTTTGATTTCAATATGAGGATCATCAATCAGAGCGAGAATGCCGTCGATAATTTCGCTTAAATTATGCGGCGGAATGTTAGTCGCCATGCCAACAGCGATACCGGCCGAGCCATTGACGAGAAGATTGGGAAAACGGGCCGGCATCACCGTTGGTTCGGTGAGCGAGTTGTCGTAGTTGGCGACGAAATCGACGGTATCCTTATCAAGATCAGCAATTATTTCCCGGTCGATTCTAGTCATTCGTGCTTCGGTATAACGCATCGCCGCCGGGGAATCGCCATCAAGGGAACCAAAGTTTCCCTGACCATCAACCAAGGGATAACGCATGGAAAAATCCTGCGCCATGCGGACGATGGTATCGTAAGCGGCAACATCACCATGGGGATGGTACTTACCAATAATATCACCGACAATACGCGCCGATTTAACATAGGGCCGGTTGTAGACAACACCCAATTCACGCATAGCGAAAATCGCCCGGCGGTGCACCGGTTTCAATCCATCGCGGACATCGGGCAAGGCCCGGCCAACGATGACACTCATCGCATATTCAAGATAGGATCGCTGAAGTTCTTTTTCGACCGCTATTGAATTGAATTTTTCCTCGTTCTGCTGTTCTTCCATCGACATGTATGTCTCAAATATCAAGATTTGTTACTTCCATGGCGTGATTATGAATGAAATCACGTCTTGGTTCCACCTTATCACCCATTAGTGTGGTGAATATCTCATCGGCCTGTTCAGCGTCGGCGATATTGACCTGAACAAGGCTTCGGTTCTTGGGATTCATCGTTGTTTCCCAAAGTTGTTCGGGATTCATCTCGCCTAAACCTTTGTAACGCTGCAGATGAAAGCCTTTGAACATTTCTTCTTGAATGGTATCGATAATTTTTGTCCATGATGTCACTTGTATTTCCCGGTCAAGCCCTCCTTCCTTACCAACAAAGCGAAAAGTAGCAGTGGAATGAAGATAGGGATTGATTGCACGATACATATCAAGGGCTTTGCGGTACTCTGGTGACAAAGGAATGCGTGGCCCAATGGTGAATTGCCTTTTGCTTTTGTCTTTTGTTGTGACATCGGCTTCCCAGGAATCGTTTTTCCATGGGCAATTGCGGGGAAGGCCAATGGCGTATTGATCAGATTGTAATGATGACAAAAGCGTCGTCAGAAAAGAAACATCATTAAACTGATCGGAACTTTTGACATTGTTTTCGAGCAAAGAGATAATGACATCATCGGGGATATTCAAAAGCGATAAATTACGCAGAGTATTTCTAAACCGGGAAAGCCCATCAAGAATGGTAACCAGTTCATCGCCAGCGAATTCTTTTTCCCCACATTCACGAAACACAACACTCAGCTTTCCCTTGGTCTCATTGAAAAGATAGGTTCTTAACTCATCATCATATTGAAAATACAGTTCTTTTTTTCCTTTACTGAGCCTAAACAGTGGCGGCTGGCCGATATAAACAAAACCACCCTGCAACAATGGCAGCATTTGCCGATAAAAAAAGGTCAACAACAAGGTTCTGATGTGGGCGCCATCGACATCGGCGTCGGTCATGATGATAATCTTATGGTAGCGCAAGTTGTCGAGAACAAATTCATCTTTGCCAATACCACAACCCAGCGCCCCGATAAGATTTTTAATTTCTTCGCTGCCAAGAATCCGGTCCAATCTTGCCTTTTCGACATTAAGAATTTTGCCGCGCAGGGGCAAAATTGCCTGAATTGAGCGGTCCCGGCCTTGCTTGGCCGAACCGCCTGCTGAATCCCCTTCGACAATAAATATTTCTCGCTTCTTTGGATCTTTTTCCTGGCATTCCGCCAGTTTTCCAGCCATCAGCAAACTGACGGAACTCTTTTTTCGCGATAAATCTCTCGCTCGCTTGGCGGCCTCACGGGCGCGTGCCGTCTCGGCCACTTTCTCAATGATTTTCTTGGCAATAGCCGGATTTTCCTCAAAAAAAGCCGTCAGTTTTTCGGAGCAAATCGATTCAACTATGAATTTAACTTCGGAATTGCCAAGTTTCGTTTTCGTTTGGCCTTCGAATTGCGGATTCGGAACATAAACTGATATGACGCAGGTCAAGCCTTCCCGGACATCATCGCCGCTCATTTTTTCGCGGATATTCTTCCAAACACTGTCGTCACCAGCGTATTTGTTAATACATTTGGTTAAAGCGGCACGAAAACCAGATACGTGGCTACCACCCTCCCTGGTATTGATATTGTTGACAAACGAATATAACCTTTCGTTATATCCGTCATAGTATTGCAGAGCAATATTGATCTGGATGTTGTCTTTTTCTACGGAAAAAGCAATGGGATCCGGAAAAATGACGGTACGATTGCGATTGAGAAACTCAACATAAGACAGCAAACCACCAGAGGCGTGAAAAGTATCCTCTTCACCGTTTCGCTCATCCTTTAAGAAAATATGAACATTTTTATTTAAGAAGGACAATTCCCGGAGCCGGATTTTTACGGTCTCGTAATCAAAAACCGTCGATTCCCTGAAAATAGTTTCATCCGGCAGAAATGTTATTTTCGTGCCTGTTTCGTCGCTATTGTCAACAATTTCCAATTCCGAAGCTTTGTTGCCACATTTGTAGGTTTGTCGGAATATATGGCCTTCGCGCTTGATTATAGCGGTGGTGAATTTTGACAGGGCATTGACCACGGAAATTCCGACTCCGTGTAAACCACCAGAAACTTTATAGGTCGAATGATCGAATTTTCCGCCGGCATGCAGCGTGTTCATAACCAACTCAAGCGCTGATACCTTTTCGGTGGGATGAATACCAACCGGGATACCGCGCCCATTATCTTCAACCGATACAGAATTATCCTCGTGAATTGTCACCCTGATATTGTCGCAAAAACCAGCGACGGCCTCGTCGATGCTGTTATCGACCACTTCCCAGATAAGGTGATGCAAACCTTCAATACCAGTATTGCCGATATACATGGCGGGACGGGTTCTGACGGCCTCCAAGCCGTCGAGAACTTTTATATTTTCCGCCCCGTAACTGTTCTGCTCATTACTCATCTTTGTTTTCCTATTAGATATTCATAGGCATAATAATACTTAAAAAACCGTGGTCGGCCTCCGACGTGAAACAACAGGCGCTGTCTTTGCCATCCAAGTCCATATAAACCGTTTCCCCTTCCATAACTTCCAGCGTTTCAATGAAGTAGAGGCAGTTAAACCCCAGGCTAAATTCCTCGCCGTTGTAACTCATTGGTAATTCTTCTTTGGAACTTCCCAGTTCAATATTTTCGGAAGAAAGAGTCATGCTATCTCGGCCCAAATCAATACGAATTGTATGATAGGTGTCCTGTGTAAACAAGTCGCTTCTAACCAGAGATTCAATGAATTTTTCCCTCTCCACCGTCACCCGATATTTTCTCTGGATTGTTTCGATAATAGATTTATAAGGAGGATATTCCCCTTTTTTCAGCCGGATAACCAACATTGATTTACTATCGCTAATGAAAAATTGGCTATTTTCCAAGCAGATTTCTATTTCATCACGATTTTCACAATATTTTTTCATTTCCTGGATTCCTCTTCTCGGAACCAGAATCAATCCATCATCACTTTTTAGTTTCAGTATTTCATTACTGGTGATTTTTTCCATCACCGACAAACGGTGTCCATCAGACGACACCATCCGAATAAGTGTCTCACCGTTTTTTTCCTCGATATCAATGAGCGCTGAAGTGAGAGAATAGATATTTTCCTGTTCGCCCGCGATGCTGTTTTGAGTCCTGTCAATCAGTTCAAGAAATATGGCCGAAGCGATTCTGGTGTATCCTGCTTTTTCCCGTTTAGGAAATTTTGGATATTCGGCACTGGCCATACCCGCGAGATTGTAGGTGCTTGGCCCGGCCGTTATCATCACCCAATTATTTTCCATTTCTTTTATTTCAATGAAGTCAGAACTCGAAACCTTGATAATCTCATAGAGTTTTTTTGATGGCAGAGTGATGGAACCGGCGGTTATTTCCGCGGCTTCCATATTAAACTGAAGACCTACTTCCATGTCGGTGGCGGTGATCGTTAAAGTTGAATTTTCTAATTGCAGCAGGATATTGGCAAGAAGCGCCATGGTGTTTTTTTTGCTCGTAACATTTTGGACGCCAGCAAGAATTTCTAAAAAATTTTCCTTATCAATTACGCAATGAATAGACATCGTTTTCTCTCCTTGTTCCTCGCTTAATTATGCTGAGATCTTATTTATTTCGCGTAAACATTCCGCGAGTATCTCTTCACCACCTGATTGCAGTACTTCACTGGCCAGCTCTTTGCCGACATTCATCACATCAACATCTTGTAATGAGAATATTTTCTTTTCTCCGGCGACCATCTTTGAACCATCAAGAGTGGCAATACCAGCTTTGAGACACATACCACCATTTTTTAGAATGGCATGGGCGAAAACAGGAATACTGCATCCTCCATTCATTGCTTTCAAAAAAGCGCGTTCGGCGAGAAGACAAACTTCTGTCTCAGTATGATTAACATGGTTCCTGATTTCTGCCTTTTTTTCCTTATTTATTTTTGTCGCCGCTTCAACTGCTATCGTTCCCTGACCTACAGGTGGGACAAATTGATCAAGAGGAAATTCATGGACAATCATCGCCTCGTAGCCCATTCTAGTTACTCCCGCATAAGCGAGCAGTAAAGCATCACAAAGACCTTCCTGCATTTTTCTGATGCGGGTTTGTAGGTTTCCCCGCACATCAATGATGGTAACCCAGGGATAGTATTTTTTTAGAAAGGCTTTTCTTCGTGCCGAAGAAGTACCTACCCGCAGCAATTGGCTGCTGTCTGATAAGTCAATGTCTGGGTTATCGCTGATTAATGTATCGTGCGCCTTTTCCCTTTTGGTGAAAGCTATTATTTCCAAACCGTCCGGCAAAACGGATTGCATATCCTTGGCGCTATGCACCGCAATGTCGCTTTCTTTGGTTAAAAGCTTTTCTTCCAGTTCAGCGGTAAAAATCCCTTTACCGCCTATTTGGGCTATGGAGACGCCAAGATTGCGGTCGCCCATGGTCTCCATGGTAGAAAGAGTAATTTGGTGGCCATTAACCCCGAGCAATTCTGAGACAAATTTGGTTTGCCACAACGCCAATTCACTCCTTCTGCTTATTATATTAATTTTCATTTTTATAACATACTCTTCAAGGAAAAGCTCTTACCAATTCAATGATACCAATAATATATAAAAATTATACTATTGGCAAACTTAAAAGGAGATTACTGAGAGAAAACCAAGAAAAAGAATGAAAAACTTAACCGTTAAGCAGTAAAACGCATAACCTATCTAATTCATTTAGAGAAGAATATTCGATCTCTACCCGCCCTCGACCGTGGTGCTGGCTTATCTTGACGCGAGTGCCAAAATGCGAAGTCATTTTCTTGCTTAACTCAATAATTTTTGGGTTGGTTTGTTTTTTGGTTTCTTCTTCGGCGGTTGGTGCCAAGCTTTCTTTTTTCACAAGATTTTCTGTCTGGCGAACAGAAAGTTGTTTTGACACCACTTCATTTCGGACATGAGTCAACAGCTCTGGAACATCGACCAGACGCAGTAAGGCTCTAGCATGACCTTCGGTCAGCACGGCGTTAATCACATCTTCTTTGATGTTTTCCGGCAAATTAAGCAGCCGCAGCATATTGGTAATGGTCGAACGCTTTTTACCGACCTTTTTCGCGGTTTCTTCCTGGGTATAACCAAAGGAATTTATCAGTTTTTGGTATGCTTCGGCTTCTTCGATGGCGTTCAAGTCAGTGCGTTGAACATTTTCGATCAAGGCGAGTTCCAGTAAGTGGTCATCGCAGTCCACATTCATTACCACCACAGGAATTTCGGCGAGGCCAGCTATTTTCGCTGCCCGTAACCGTCTTTCTCCAGCCACTAATTCAAAATTGCCCGTTTCAGCGATTTTTTTGACGATTAATGGCTGAATAACGCCATTTTCTCGTATTGAATCTGCCAGTTCGGCGAGCAGATCATCGTCAAAATGGAGACGCGGCTGAAATCGATTGGGATGAATACGCTCAATTTTGCATTGAAAAAATTTATTCTCGTCCCGGAAATCACCAAAAAGCAAACTGACTCCTTGGCCGAGTGCTGGTTGTTTAGCCACCAATTTACTCCTGCTTTCGCAAAAATTCTTGAGCCAGTTGTTGATAGGCAATGGCACCTACCGACCTGGCATCATAATCAAGGGTGCTGCGCCCATGACTTGGTGCTTCACTCAGGCGGACATTACGCGGGATTATGGTCTTAAACATGTGCGGCGCGAAATGACGGCCTATTTCCTCACTGACCAGATAAGCCAGTCGGTTTCTTTTATCGAACATAGTTAGAAGCAGTCCCTCAATATACAGATCAGGATTAAAGCCACGTTTCACAGAGCGAATGGTATTAACAAGTTGGGCTAACCCTTCCATGGCAAAATATTCGCACTGTACCGGCACGAGCACCGACATTCCAGCGGTAAGGGCGTTGATGGTCAGAAGTCCAAGCGACGGTGGACAGTCAATAAAAATAAAATCGTACCGCTCCCGCAGTGGAGCAATAATTTGGCTCAGACGTTTTTCCCGCTCATCCTGGTTGATCAACTCCAATTCAGCAGCCACTAGGTCGATTGTCGCTGGAATGATATCCAGCCCAGGCACTGAAGAGGGAAAAACCGCCGTCTCTGTGTCACAAATACCACTGTACAGGCTATACAGGTTTTTTTCTCTTTTTTTAACAGCGATGCCTAGACCGCTGGAGGCATTTCCCTGGGGATCGGAATCAGTCAAAAGTACTTTTTTTTGCTGGCCAGCCAATGCCGCTGCCAAGTTGATCGCAGTCGTTGTTTTGCCGACACCACCTTTCTGATTGGCTATCGCCACTATTTTTGCGGACAAGGACATCTTTGAACCAAAAGAAAAAATGTTCGGTCGCTTCACCGAACAAAGTATTTCAACGAGAATCTATAAAATTGCTTTTACAATGCAAGCATATATCATTGCAAAACAACTAACCACTACAATTATTGACTGTTTCTAGTTGCGCCAGTTTATTTTTATCAATGCAACCAACGATGATAAGAACAACCACCGTCAAGGGTTTTTCCCCATGGTATTTTTCTCTTTCTATCAAACAAATAAACCAACGCGGTAAGTGGAAAACACCACGAGAACTCACTATACTTCTTTTTCATAAAAGCCGCATGTTTTACCTGTGGGAAAACAACATTGTTTTATATTGAAAATTTAAAGAGATGAAATTTGATCATCCCCCTGCAATTCGCCTTCCAAGGGTAAAGAGAGTAATCTAAACGATCTGGGAGGAGAAGGAGATGAAAATACCGAGACGGGAGTATACGGCGGAGTTCAAGATGCAGGCGGTCAAGCGTGTGAACAGCAGCCAGGGGATTGCCGCTACAGCACGAGAACTAGGGGTTGTTGAGCACAGACATTGCGCAACTGGACGAAAGCCGCCAAGGCAGGCAAGCTCAACGCTGCTGGCGGCAAAGTGGTGAGCGTGGAAAAATGGAGGTGTCGCGTTTGCGGACGGAGAACATCCGGCTGCAACGGCAGGTAGAAATCCTAAAAAAAGCGACGGCGTTCTTCGCGAAGGATGCGCTATGAAGTACGCCTGGATGGATGCGCATCGCCAGAACTACGAGCTAACAGAGATGTGCGAGACGCTGCAGGTCAGCCACAATGGTTATCGCGCCTGGAAACGTGGTGGCTGCCCCAACCGCAAACGGCTGACGGACGCACAGTTACTCACGCTGATAGAAACGATTGACGCCGAGGTCAAAGGCGCTTATGGCAGCCCGCGCATGGTGCGGGAATTGCGCCACCGAGATTTGCCGGCGGGCAAAGGCCGCGTTGAGCGTCTGATGCGGGAAAACGGCATCAAGGCGCGCCACAAACGACGATTCAAGGCGACCACCGATTCCCGGCACACGCTGACGGTTGCGCCCAACCTGCTGGAGAGGAACTTTTTCAACCCGTAGGGCCGAACCAAGCATGGAGCGCCGATTTGACCTCTATCCGGACGGAGGAGGGTTGGCTGTATCTGGCCATCGTCCTTGACCTGTTCAACCGTGAGGTCGTCGGTTGGTCGATCAAGCCGAACATGACAGCTGATATTGTCGTCGATGCCCTGTCCATGGCCTGGTTCCGTCGCAAACCGGCGCCTGGGTTAATCCATCACTCGGATCGTGGGCAGCCAGTATGCAAGCCACCCCTTTCAGGCACGGCTGAAGGAATACGGCATGATCCGCTCCATGAGCGGGAAGGGGAACTGTTGGGATAACGCACCCTCGGAAAGCTTCTTCAACAGCTTAAAGAATGAACGGGTACACGGTTGCCGCTACCGTACCCGGGAGGAGCACGGATTGATCTGTTCGACTATATTGACCCGTTTTATAATCGCAAGCGTCGTCATTCCACGCTCGGCTACCTCTCTCCCGCGAGGTTTCTGTTTGGAGACGAATCCACCACAGAAAGGAGTCCGATATGACCCACCAACTCGAATCTACCGTGCCGGAAAACATCCTTCAATTGCTTTCTCAACCCGGCGGATTGACGCAAATGGCTGAAGTCATGCGTATTATCATTAATCAAGCCATGGTCATCGAACGTTCACAGACCCTGGCCGCT
>JAIRRG010000203.1 GCA_031256095.1 Desulfobulbaceae bacterium | reverse complement strand
TGACCCTGCCGCGTGTCGCCGCCGATATGCTGAAAGAACGGATTGGCCAGGCGGAGAAAATGGTCAACGATGTCCTTGCCCAGCCGATTTCCCAGACCAATCCGGAAACCCTGGAAACCGACCCGGAAAAACTGACCTACGTTAAAACCCTGGACGAACTGGGCGACCGCTGGCGGCGCGCCATCCGCAGCCAGGTGATCGGGCGCTTCCTCGACCTTGAGGATGAGCAGGTCAAAGAAAAAGTCAAAAAGGATAAGGAAACGTTGTGGCGGGAGGCGATTGAAAAAGTCGGCAAACAGAACAGGAATTTTTTCCATCGCCTGAAACAGGATACGCTGCAAGACCAGTATGACCGTTTTTACAACGCCGTGGCCCGCGCCTTCGATCCGCACACCAATTATATTTCCCCGGCCGAAAAGGAACAATTTGATATCAGCATGAGCGGCAGTCTGGAAGGGATTGGCGCGGTGCTGAGTGAGGAAGATGGCTTTATCAAGGTCAAGGAAATTATGCCCGGCAGCGCCTCGGCGCGGCAGAGACGTTTACAGGCCGGCGACACCATTTTGCAGGTGGCCCAAGGTTCGGAAGAACCGGTCGATGTCACCGACATGCGTTTGATTGACGTGGTGCGCCTTATACGCGGGCCGAAAGGCAGCGAGGTCCGCCTGACCGTGAAAAAGTCCGACGGCTCCAAGGAGATGATTCCGATTATCCGCGATGTCGTGCAGATTGAGGAAACTTTTGCCAAGAGCATGGTGCTCGACGCCCCAAATGGCAAAAAGATCGGCTACATCCTGATTCCCAGCTTTTATCACGACTTCAAAAAGAAAAATGGCGTCGGTCGCGATAGTGGCGAGGATACCCGCCGTGAAGTGGAAAAGCTGAAGGCCCAGGGGGTAAGTGGCATCATCCTCGACCTACGCAACAACGGTGGCGGTGCCCTGCCGGACGCCGTATCCATTGCCGACCTGTTCACCGACGACGGGCCGGTGGTACAGGTGAAAAACTCGGGTGGGCGTGAACAGGTGCTGCGCGACAGCGAACCGGGAACAGTCTATGCCGGGCCGCTGGTGGTGATGGTCAACAAATTTTCCGCTTCGGCCTCGGAGATCGTCGCCGCCGCCTTGCAGGACTACGGACGGGCGGTCATTGTCGGCGACGGCCACACCCACGGTAAGGGTACGGTGCAGACCGTCATGGACATGGATGACATGCGCCTGTTCTACTCGCAATTCGACCGCCTGGGTGCCCTGAAAGTGACGATCCAGAAATTCTACCGGATCAACGGCAACTCCACGCAGTACAAAGGAGTGGATCCGGACATCCTGCTGCCCAGCCTGATCGACTATATTAAATCGGGGGAAAAATATCTGGAATATTCCCTGCCGTGGGACACTATCAGCCCGGCCAGCTACGAGAAGTGGCAGCCGCCGCTGCCACTTGACGAGCTGCGGCAGCGCAGCGAAAAACGGCTGGCGGGCGACGATGCCTTCCTGGCCATCAAGGAAGAGGCCAAGAATGCCGAACAGCGCAGCCGCGACACACTGATCACGCTGACCGTCGACGCTATGCGGGCCCAGAAAGAAGCCGCCCAGCGGTCGAAGAAGAAAATGGGCGAATACTTCCGTCAGTTCCGCAGCGCTGAAGATAGTGAAGAAGAGCCGCCGCCGGCGGAAAAACGCGACGAATGGATGAAAAACGTCCGCCAGGAACCTTATATCCGCGAGGCGGAGCATATCCTCCTCGATATGATAGCGCTGGACGGTAAAAAAATGGCGCCCGCACCAGCTAAAAACCTGTCTGGCCCGCAGCGCTGAAGGCAAGAGGATGGCTAGCCACGGGAGTCGTCAGCACGGAAAACCGCTTGAAAAAGACTGGGGAAAATGATAGTTCTGCTTGGCTTTTTTCGGGCCGGAATGAGCCGGTCACATGGAGGATGGGGTGGCTGATTCGTTGCAAGAAAAGATGGACTTGGCCGAGGCGTTCAGGTGTCATCGTCAGAAGATTGTTGAGCGCTGGGTCAAGTACGCACTGTCTCACTATCAGTCGCCGGATTTTTTCCTGCGCGAAGGCGATCCATTCGCCAACCCGATAGGCGGCGCGGCCCGGCAGGCGTTTGACCGGCTCTTGCCGCTGCTGACGAAAAAACCTGATCGCCAGGAATTCAGCGAGATTTTAGGACATATTGTCCGCATCCGCGCCATCCAAAGCCTGGCCCCGTCACAGGCAGTGGCGCCGTTGTACGCGGTTAAACATATTGTCCGGGAAGTGCTGGCCGCCGACAAAGAACGGGCGGCCTTGGCCGCGAATCTGTATGATTTCGATTTCGCGGTCGATATTGCCGTGCTGGCGGCTTTTGATCTGTATATGGAAGCAAGGGAGCGTTTGTACGCGACGCGGCTGGCCGAACTCAAGAGTGGGCGGCATACCCTCACCGATGCTGGTTGCCCCGCCAAGACGTTTGATGCGGTGGGAAAGGAAGGCTGAGAAGTGCCGGGTTGAGGTTTCCGGTCCCGTGCAGGCACGCAGGCCGGCCTGTGGCACATTGCCGGGCGGTCTGGGAATCACATATTATCTTTCTACAAAGTGAGGTAAAAAATGAAGTATGGCGCACCGTTCCTAGCAGTCATTGCCCTGGTGCTGATTGCCTGGCTGGGATCGCTGATACCCGGAATGCAGTACGTGTTCGGGGTGGTGTTTCCCTACCTGGCCATGGCGATGTTCCTGTACGGTTTTATCCGTCAGGTGGTCTACTGGGCCAAATCCCCGGTCCCCTTTTCCATCCAAACGACCTGCGGTCAGGCCAAGTCTCTCGATTTCATCAAACATAACAAGCGGGAAGCGCCCGA
>JAIRRG010000103.1 GCA_031256095.1 Desulfobulbaceae bacterium | reverse complement strand
CGCGATACTGCCGCGCCTCGCGACGACATAAACGTAAGTTCTATTTAGAAATGGAATTATATCTTGATGATTTCCCCAGCGGTCACACCCGTTGCCGCCAGCCGCCGCTCATCGAGGAGGGGAAAACGGTTGCGTCAGGTATCGGCCTCACCCGCTGCCGCAATCTGGCGGACGTCAGGTTTTATCCCTGTTTTTCTTTGCCCCGTGCCACCGCCGCCAGCCGCCGCGACCGGGCCAGTTCCCGCATGTCGAGGGTCTTGTCCGATTCATCGACAATTTCCCGGCCCATAATCTCTTCGATCACATCCTCCAAAGAAATAACGCCGGTCATGGCCCCATACTCATCGACGACGACAAACAGGTGCTGGTGCCGCTCGAAAAACTCACGTAGAACCCGGTTCAGGGGCGCCGATTCCGGCACGAAATGCACCGGCTGCATCAGGGCCGACAGTTGCAGCCGGTCGCGGTCTTCGGCGGCGGCCTGCAAAATGTCTTTGCGCATGATGATGCCGCAGATGTCCGCCGGCTGCTGGTCATAGACCGGTATGCGGCTGTAGCTGCTGATCTGCTTAATCATGGCCATCGCCTCATCGACGTGCAGGTTGGCGTCGATCGTGAAGGTGACGGTGCGCGGCGTCATGATCTGGCGGACGGTTTTATGGCGCAGTTCAAGGATATTCGAGATGACCTTCTCCTGCTCCTGGTCGATCTCGCCGGATTGCCGCGACAACTGGGCGATGGTTTGCAGCTCTTCGGCGGAAATGGCGGCGTCATTTTTCCGCTCCGGCAAAAGCGCCGTCACCACCTGGCAGACCCAGAGTACCGGTTTCATGACAAAGGTGATGATCGACAAAATTGAGGTCACCAGCGGCGCCAGGCGTATGGCGTAGTTGACGCCCAGGTTTTTTGGCAGGATTTCGGAAAAGAGCAGGATAGTGACCGTGAACAGCACCGTAAACCACAGCATTCCCTGATGGCCGAACAGGCGGGCGCTGGCGGCGCCGGCAAAGGCGGCGCCGATGGTATTGACCGCGGTGTTCAAAGATAAAATGGCGGTGATCGATTCTTCGATATTGGCGCGCAGGGCGGCCAGGCGATTGCCCTGGGGATTGCCGGATTTGCGCAGCATTTCCACCTGGCTGGCGGTCAGCGACAAGAGTACCCCCTCGCAGAGGGAGCAGATGAAGGAAACGATGATGGCTAAAATGACCGGCAACAGCAAGGCGCTATACATCACGGCGACTCCTGAGAGAAAATGCGGGCGGATGGCGGGGCGGCGCGCTTCTGGAAGGGGACAGCTACACCGTTGGTGATTGGGCCGCTTGCGGAATTATCCGGCATCAGTACAATGGGGGCGGCTGCAGAAAGAAGTTTGCACCAAGTGATGAAATTGACCAGGCCGGAATCGGCGTATCTGTATCCGGCATATCCTTTGGCATGAAACGGAGAAGGCGATGAAAGATACCAAAGTGCGGTTGACCAGGCAAGCGGCGAATACGGTTGAGACCGATCTGTTGGTTTTCTGGCTGGATAAGGAAGCGAGCGAAGCCGGGGACTTGCCTCCGTTTCTGGCTGACGGCCTGGCGCCGCATCTGGCGGCGGGCGATTTCCCGAAAAAGGAGGGTGAAACCGCCCTCTTTTATTCCCAGGATTGCGCCGCCAAACGGATTCTTGCCATCAGCGTCGATCTGGCCGCTGACGATATCAAAGAATCCTTCCGTCAGGCGGGCGGCCTTGTTGCCAAACAGTGCGCCCGCCTGCGCGCGCCGACGGTGGCGGTGGCGATTGGCAAAAACGGCCTTGGCGTAAGTCTTGGCGAAAGCCTTGACCAAGGTCTGGTGCAATCGCTGGTTGAGGGCGTCATGTTGGGCGATTACCGCTTTGGTAAATACAAAACCGAGGACAAGGAAGAATACCAGGGGATCAAAAGCCTGACCCTGATTGCCCCGGCGGTGACGGAAACCTTGAAGGCGGCGGCCAGCCGCGGCCGCGTCGCCGCCCGCGCCGCTTGCCTGGCCCGCGACCTGGCCCGCGAGCCGGGCAACCAGTGGACGGCCAAACATTTCGCCGCCTACGCGGAAAAACTGCGCAAACGCGATAACTTAAAGTGCCGGATCCTTGGCAAGAAGGAACTGAAGGAACTGAAAATGGGCGGCATCCTGGCCGTCAACCAGGGTTCCGCCGAGGCCCCGAGATTGGTACTCCTCGACTGGCAGCCGGAAAATTTCAGTAAAACCATCATGCTGGTCGGCAAGGGCCTGACCTTTGATTCGGGTGGAATTTCTTTGAAGCCCAGCGATGGTATGCACGACATGAGGTATGACATGTGCGGCGGCGCCGTGGTTTTGGCCGTCATGGAGGCCGTCGCCGAAGAGCAACCGGCGGCGCGGGTGGTTGGCCTAATTCCGGCCACCGACAACATGCCGGACGGCGGCGCCTTGAAACCGGGTGACGTTGTTACACATTACAACGGTCTGACTTCGGAGATCATCAGTACCGACGCTGAAGGGCGAATGATCCTTGCCGACGCCCTGGCCTGGGGCATCGAAACCTGCCATCCTGATTGCGTCATCGACATCGCCACCTTAACCGGCGCCGCGGTCATTGCCTTGGGCCACCATGAGGCCCCTTTGTTTTCAACCGCCGACAAACTGGCCGCCGCTTTGCAACAGGCCGCCGCCGCCGCCGCTGAACCGCTGTGGCCGATGCCGCTGCATCCGGCTTATAAAAAGCAAATCAAATCGGAGATCGCCGATATAAAAAATGTTGGCGGCAGGCCAGGCGGTTCCTGCACCGCCGCTGCCTATCTGCGCCATTTCGTCGGCGACATCCCCTGGGCCCATATTGATATTGCCGGCACCGCCTGGGAATTCACGGAAAAGGAATATGTCCCGAAAGGCCCGTCCGGTTTTGGCGTCCGCCTCCTGTTGGAATTTATCCGCGCCGAGGCGGCTTGAACCGGCGGCGAATTCATAGGCTTGTGGCCCCTTCGTCGTCGCGGTTGCCCCAGTGCAGCTTGCCGCGTAAGACGGAGAAGTAGTCGCGCTCCGAGATGGCCAAGAGCAATAAAGGATGGTCGGCGGCGCGAATTTCCAGGATCCCGCCGTTTTCCATCGTGACGAAGTGCTTGCCATCGACCAGCACCTGGGCTGATTCGTCGTCGCCGCGGCCAATGAATTCACTGGTGATGGTCAAAGACGATGGCAGAATGATCGGGCGGCTGCTGAGCATGAACGGGCAAATCGGCGTGATGATCACGCAATCGGCGCCGGGATAGACCAGCGGCCCGCCGGCGGATAGATTATAGGCGGTTGAACCGGTGGGCGTGGAAAAGATCAGGCCGTCGGCGCGGTAGGTGGTGATCAGGTTGCCACCGGCGTAGGTGGTCAGTTTCAGCAGGCGGTCGGTGGTGTTCTTGTTGATGACGATGTCGTTCAGGGCATAGGCGGCCCGGCCTGGCCCGGCGCCGACACGCAGCATCATGCGGCTTTCGATGACCACCTCTTCGGCGAAGATGCGGGTGAGCGCCGTTTTCGCCTCGGCCACCGACAACTCGGTGAGAAAGCCGAGGCTGCCCATGTTGATGCCGATGACCGGAATGCCGTGCGCCGCCGCCCGCTCGGCGATGCGCAAAAGCGTGCCGTCGCCGCCGAGCACCACCAGCAGATCCTGGCCAGACTCGATGCGGTCGCGCTCGACCACGGCTCCCCGTTCACTCAGCCAGACTGCCAGTTCGTCAGCGAAACGGCCGGCGTCGGCATCATCAATTTTTTTAATCAGGCCAACCCGGCGTGGGTTCAGGCGTTTGACCACACGAAAATTGTCGCTCATCTTCCGTTTCAGGGAAAAAGGAAAAATCGCCACCGCCCCATGCCCAGCGCACGGACAGCTTTGTTTCTAATGGAAAAAAGCATGAATGACAAGATGTGACGTCAACAGAAGGAATTCATGGATGGGAGGCGTCACCAACTCTGTCGGCACGAAAAAGCCCGATCCGAGGCAGGATCGGGCCTGTAAATATAATTATTTTTAGAGTTAGGTAAAAGCGGCTTCCTCTTCACCAGAGCTCTTCAACGAGTTGCGTTTCTTGCGCATTTTTTCTTTCAGTTGCAGGCCCAAGACATCGAAGGCGGCGGTCAGGGCCGGGCGCACCGACTCGCTTTTGCGTTCAACAACAATGGTGTCGTCGGGCACGCCGGCAATCAGTTTGATGACATACCCCCCAGCCTTATGGGACGTGGTGGCTGTGATGGTGACGCGAAGATGGAGAATGAAGTTGGCGTAGTGGCGAATCAATTTATTTTTTTCCTCATTGATGCGTGTTTCCCAGCCTTTACGCAACTCGACATTTTTCGCCTCAATCTTCAATTCCATGAGCAAGCCTCCTTGTTGTCGAGACAACTTGTCGAGACAACCGGTCTCCGGCTGTCCTGTTTTCGTCCCCGTGTTCCTGGAGACGCGCTTCCTAAAAGTGAAAACCCGTGCGGCAAAACCGCCTGGCGGAACAGCGTAATTCAATTTCTAAATTAAAACTTGAATAATTTTCCGCGTCATTGCGAGCGAAGTCAAGTAATCTATATTGTAGGGAAAATTGGAAAAATGGATTGCTTCGTCACTCTGTTCCTCGCAATGCCCGTTAAAGGGAACAGTCAATAGGCGATTTGAAAAGCTTTGGCCTGATCGAAGGTTTCCTGACGGACAATGATTGCGTACATAATGTTCAGTAGCTTTTTAGCG
>JAIRRG010000254.1 GCA_031256095.1 Desulfobulbaceae bacterium | reverse complement strand
AGCGGTGTCGGCCACGAGGCGCAGATATTCTTTTTTATCGCACCAGCCATCCCGTGCCAGGATGTCGGCCATTTCCGTCGCTGTCAGGCCCTCCGGCAGGGTGATGGCGCGGAGCAGGGGTTTGGCCGCCTCCAGCGCGTTGAGTAAAGCCAGCGGTCGCTGACCACCAGGCAGGGTGAATTCTCCGGCGGGCAGGCGGCGGGCGCGCAGTGATAGCGTTGTCAGGATGAGGAATGACCAGTGTTCTCGGCGACCGCCGCCAATGAGAGAGGCGTCAGCGAGCAGGGTGGCGATATTTTTTAAGGAACTTCCTTTGGGAATGAGCACCGTCGCCGTTTTGTCCGGCGACGACGGTGCTGGCGTCAGCAGATAGCCAGTACTCCACACTGTGGCCAGGACAAGCAACAGCGACAGCACAGCCAGCCAGTATCGGGCGGGCCGGAAGGGGCTCTGTCCGTCCGGCGCCATCAGGGCGTTTTTGGCTGGCCGCTGATCCCGTCGCCCAGGGCCAGAACGATGATTTGATCCATGTTCTCGACGGGATGGAAGGTCATCCGTGCCCGCAGATCCTCTGGGATTTCCACCAGATCCTTTTCGTTCAATGCCGGGATAATGATGTGGTGGATGTCGGCGCGCAGGGCGGCCAGGGCCTTTTCTTTCAAGCCGCCAATCGGCAACACACGGCCACGCAAGGTCACCTCGCCGGTCATGGCCAGATTGGCGGCCACCTTCCTGCCGGTGATCGCCGAATACATGGCGGTGGCGATGGTGATGCCCGCCGAGGGCCCGTCTTTGGGAATTGCCCCGGCCGGCACATGGACATGCATATCGTGCTTGTCGAAATAGTCCTCGCTGACGCCCAGTTCGGCGGAACGGCTGCGGCAGTAAGTGAGGGCCGCCTGCGCCGATTCTTTCATGACGTCACCGAGTTGACCAGTCAGCGTAAGTCGGCTTTTGCCAGGCATCAGGTTGACTTCGATTTGCAGCAGTTCGCCGCCAACTTCGGTCCAGGCCAGACCGGTGACCAGCCCCGGTTCGTCGAGGCGTTTGTTTTCCGCCTCCGGGAGGTTTTTCGGCGGGCCAAGATAGCTTTCGATATTCTGCAGATTGATGGCGTATGGCCCCTCACCGCCTTCCGCCACCTTGCGCGCCACCTTCCGGCAGACCTTGCCGATTTCCCGTTCCAGATTGCGCACACCCGACTCATGGGTGTAGTGGCTGACGATATGGGCAAGTGTCTCCTCATCCATGGTCAGATGATGTTCTTTGAGACCGTTGCGCTCAATTTGCCTCGGCAGCAGATATTGCCTGGCAATTACCGACTTTTCTTCAAGTGTATAACCGGATAAACGGATAACCTCCATGCGGTCGAGCAAAGGCGAGGGGATGCTATCGGTCATATTGGCGGTGGTGATGAACATCACCTTCGACAGGTCAAGCGGCAGATTCAGGTAGTGATCGGAAAACTCGGTGTTTTGCTCTGGATCGAGTACTTCCAAAAGCGCTGACGACGGGTCACCGTGGTAATCGGCGCCTATCTTGTCGATTTCGTCGAGCATGAAGACCGGGTTGTTCGAAGCAACGGTCTTCAGTCCCTGGACGATACGGCCCGGCATGGCGCCGATATAGGTGCGGCGATGGCCGCGAATTTCCGCTTCGTCACGCATCCCGCCGAGGGAAAGACGGTGGAATTTCCGGCCCATGGCGCGGGCGATGGAGCGGCCCAGCGAGGTCTTGCCGACGCCCGGCGGCCCGACGAAGCACAGGATTGGCCCTTTGGTCGATTCGTTCAATTTGCGCACCGCCAGGTATTCAAGGATGCGCTCCTTCACCTTGTCAAGACCGTGATGATCCTCGTCGAGGATTTTTTTCGCTTCCACCAGGTCGAGCTTGTCTTTGCTGCCTTTCTTCCACGGCACATCAAGCAGCCAGTCGATATAGGTGCGAACGATGGTTGCCTCGGATGAATCCGGATGCATCATATCCAGGCGTTCGAGCTGCTTGCGCGCTTCTTTTTTCACCTCTTTTGGCATTTTCGCGCGCCTGATGTGGCTTTCCAGCTCATCCATATCCTGATTGTGATCGTCGGTGTCGCCAAGCTCCTTTTGCAGGGCATGCAATTGCTCGCGCAGATAGTATTCGCGCTGCGATTTGCTCATCTCTTCCCTGGCATCGTTCTGGATTTTCGCCTGCACCGTCGAAACCTCAAGCTCCTTTGACAGGAACTGGTTGACCAGTCTCAGCCTTTTCACTGGTTCGGTTTCTTCCAAAATAGCCTGCGATTCCGCCACCTTTAACCGTAAATTCGAGCCAACCAGATCGGCTAGGCGTCCTGGTTCGTCGACGTTGTTGATGATCATCATGAGGTCGGCGGAGAGGATGCCGCGCAGCGCCATGATCTTTTCCGTCTGCTCACGGATGACGCGCATGATTGCTTCGATTTCGACGGTGATCTCGCCGCCTTCCTTGTCTTCCAGCGGTTCGATCCGCACCTGAAAATATGGCTCGTGATGGACATATTCGAGGATTTTTGCCTTGCTCATCGCCTGCACCAGCACCTTGAGGCGGCCATCGGGCAGCTTCAAGGTACGCATGACCATGCAGACCATACCGACCTGGTACAGGTCTTCGGCCTTTGGATCGTCCCGTGTCGCGTCCTTCTGACTCACCAGCAGGAGTAACTTGTTGCTGGCCAGAGCCTCGTTGACGGCCTCAATTGAGTTCGGGCGTCCAACAAAGAGCGGAATGATCATATAGTTGAAGACGACGACATCCCGTACCGCCATCATCGGCAGCATGTCTGGGATGTCAACCTCTTCGCCGCCATTGAAATCGTCCATGCTTATGCTCAGTGAATCGTTGTACTCCACAGGGTCTCCTTGAATAATAATACGCGGGGACGTTAATAGCGGGCGTCTGAACGCGGGCGGTTAAGATGTGGGCGCCGCGATGCCTGTATGACAAGGCGAGCGTCAGGAATTTTCCGAAAAATCCTACCGCCAGTTGGCCAAAACGCCAGCCAGTTTTAAGGGGAAAAAATAACCAAATAAAGCTAAACACTGACCCATATGAAGTCAAGCTTCCTGGGGTCAGCACTCTTCTGGTCCAGGCGCCAGCCACAGACTACCAACCACCGCGGAAGCATTGGGGGGCTTAAAACTTTGGCCAAGGCCCCTTGCGCCGCCGGGATAAAGGCAATATCGTTGTGACGCATTTTGTGCCCGCCGCCGTTTCTCTCCAAAATTTCCAGACACCGACACAATGTTGCCACAATACCCGGCCAGCGTCGCCATATCCCTTGAACTGCGCGATTACCTTCAGCCTTTTTTCTTGCGCGTTATTACCGGCATTTCCGAACACACTTTTGCCAACATTTACCTGTTTCGCAACAAACACGGCTATCGCCTGAGCCAAGTGGCTTGTCGGGCCGGTGGACTGCCCGTGATTCTCGGTCAAGATCAGGGCAGACCGTTTTTCATGCTGCCCTTCGGCCTGCCGGAAAAAGAAATTTTAGCCGAGCTTTTCCGAAATCATAAAAAGCTGAAGTGCGCTTCGCCAGAGCAGGCGGCAATCCTGGAACAACAAGATTATGTGGTGGCGGAAGACCGGGATAATTTCGATTATCTACACGCCCGTCAGGATCTGGCGACTTTGGCCGGACGGCGTTTCCACAAAAAAAGGAACCGCGTCAAAGGTTTTGTTTCATCTTTTGATTGCCAGGCAGGGCCGCTTGTCGACGCGCGTATGGCCGATGCCCTGGCCGTTCTTGATCGCTGGCGCGACAAGGCCGAGGAAACGGAAGCTTTCGATGATGGCGATAGCGCCGGTGATTATACCGAGGCGCGGGACGCTCTCGAACATTGGCAAGTCCTTGGCCTGCGCGGTCGCGTGTATTATATCGCCGGGCAGCCGGTGGCCTACGCCATGGGCGAGGAATTGCCGGACCGTAAAACCTTCGTCATCCATTTTGAAAAGGCCGACACCGCTTATAACGGCTTATACCAGTTTATCAATCAGGAGTTCGCCAACACCTTGCCGGAAAATATTGAAACCATCAACCGCGAGCAGGATTTGGGCGTTCCCGGCCTGCGCCAGGCGAAACTCAGCTACCATTCGTTCGGTTTCGTCGAAAAATTCACGGTGACGCCCGCGCCGTGACGTTTATGTTGTCATGCCCGCTTCATCATCTCGCCGCGGCCAAAGAGGCTTTCAGGCCGCGACGGAAGATTGTATATTCCTTTTGGTTGAAAACGCCTCACAGGCGGGTAGGAAAAATCATCAATATTCAAGGAAAAAATATGGTCTTAGAAACCGGAGTGGCGGTATCGAAGCAAAAATTGAGTGACTTGAAGGTTCGTTTGCTGGCCCTGAAGGAGCATCTTTGACCTCGATCACAAGAAAGATCAGCTTGAACGCCTGACCCAGCAGACCTTGGCGCCGGGTTTCTGGAACGATACCGACAAGGCCCAGACAGTGCAGAAACAGCATGGCCAGTTAAAGGATACGGTCGATGGCTGGGAACACCGCTGGGCCGAGGTGGAAGAGACCGAATTGCTCCTTGAATTGGCAAGTGAAGAGAAAGACCGCGATACCGAGGTCGAGGTGGCGGAAAAGATTGTCAGCCTCGATGATTCTCTGGCCAT
>JAIRRG010000174.1 GCA_031256095.1 Desulfobulbaceae bacterium | reverse complement strand
GATCTGAACCGCAAGTTTGCCGCCATCGCCGCCACCGATCCAGACAATGAAGTGATTCAGCGTATCAAGTCGATTATCGTCAACTCGCAGGTCGATATGGTGCTGAATCTGCATGACGGCAGCGGTTATTATCGGGAACAATATCAGGACGACATGCACGGGCCGCAGCGTTGGGGCCAGAGTGTGATTATCGACCAGGAAGATATCGCCGTCGACAAGTTCTCCCATCTCGGCGCTATCGGTCGTGAAGTGGTGGCCGAGGTCAATAAAGGCCAAGATGAAAGAACGGCCTATAGCTTGAAGAACACGAAGACAAGCGAAGGCGATACGGAAATGGCGAAAAGCCTGACGTATTTCGCTATTAATCAGGGCAAATCGGCTTTTGGCATTGAGGCCACTAAATCCCTGAACAAGGCCGAGCGGGTCTGTTCGCATCTGCGGGTGATTGAAGCCTTCATGCGCCAAGCCGGTATTCGCTTCAGCCGCAACTTTTCTCTCGATGTGGCCAGTGTTGAACGCGCCCTGACCGATCACCGGCAGATTGCCTTTTACGACAATCGCGTCTATCTGGAGATGGAAAATATCCGTAACCGGATCAGTTACTTCCCGGTTTCACGCCAACGCTCTCTCGATTTTGTCACCTCGAATCCGCTGATTACTGTCGTCCCTTCTGACAAAGGCTTGTGTGTTTTTCACGGCAACGAAAAAATTACCACCTTGTTGCCGGAATATTTCGAGTTCGATAAGGAAAAACAGTCGCCGAAGGTGCGTTTTCTCGTTGACGGCAAGGCAGTTGATGCCGATATGGGGCAGGTTATCCAGGTTAAAAAGCAGGTTTCCGTTTTGCCACTTAAAGGGTATCGCGTGAATTTCGTCGGCTTCCGTCGGCCCGGCGTCCACGACGAGGCGGGCATTACCATCAAAAAAGAGAATTTCATTCGCAGCTACTCCCTGAACACCGACGGCAACATCTTCCGTGCCGAATTCTACCGCATTGACGCCAAGACGGGCGGCGAGAAATTCGCCGGTATGATCAACATCAGCTTCGCCGGTGCCAAGGCTTCTCAGATGGTCGCCGCCATGCTGCCGTCGTCGGAAATCATGCGCGAAGTCGCCATCCCGGAAGATGAGAGTGGAGCGAACGGGCCGAAGGATCCGGCTGTTGGCCGGGGCCTAACCCCAAAACGGCGGCCATTATTGATCAAGGCCAGGACCGAGAAGCAAGTCATCAGAAGCACTAAAGCCCAAGCCACTTAGGCGCTGCCGGCTAGCGTCCGGTCATAGAGTTTGCCAACGCCATATTCCTTGCGGCGCTGAAATTTTTCATAGGGTGGGCCGATAAGCTGCATCTCCGGATAGAGCTTCTGCACCTGGACGGCGATTTCCATCTCTTTGGTGCAGCCGGTCGAATAGGTGGCGTCCTTGCCCGTCCACTCTGGCGGCACCTTCTTGCCCATCAGATCAAAGGATTTGATAATATCGTCCATGGTCTGGAAGCGCCAGATATCGATGACGCCGGAACGCTGGAAGATTTCCCACATATACATGATGTCGTCGGCGTCCATGCCTTCGACAAAATGTTCGCCAGGATTGATGATCAGGACATCGCTGACCGAAGAGCGCAGGTGTTCGGCAAAAACCCGCAAAATCTCCTTGGCGGTGGCGAACTGGCCGGGGATCGAGCCGACGATCGCCGAATAGAACATCACCGCCTTGCCGCTCTCTTTTTCCTTTTCCGCCGTGTGGATCAGGTTTTCCGCCATCCGTCTCAGGGTGGCGCGCGAGAAGCGCACCGCTTTTGGATGATGCGGTTTGATCAGAATATCTAATTCGCCATCCTCGGTCGGGATGATCGAAATAATATCCCGTGTAAACTGAAAGTGGTTTGACACGGTGTCGCGGCCATCGCGATTGCGGTAGACAACCACATCCGCCTCCTTGAAGGCCCTGGCGTAGGTCACGGAGGTCAAAAGCGGATTGAACGGTTCGCGGGTGCCGTCGGAGATGACCAGCAGGCGGTTGTCGCTGTCGAGATAGCTCAGCAGGGCGTTTTTCGAGATGCCAGGGTCGGCGATGATGTCGGCGTCTTCAAGCAGGCTGGTCAACACCGGGTCTTCGAGCAGATCGGCGAACGACACGCGGTAGTAGTAAAAATCCTGCTTGACCGCCAGAATCACCTTGATGCCAATCTTCATCAGTATCCGCAAAATAGCAATATCGAAGACGATTTCCCCAGAACTGCCGCCGACCCACAGAATACAGGGGCGGCGCTTGCCAGCGATGACGTCAGCCAGCCACGTGGATAGCCACGTCAACTCCGGCGCCGCTAGTGGTTTATTCATCACTGTCGTCAAGTTTTCCATATCCGGCGGCTTGTCCTGCCGCCAGATGGCCCGTATCGCCGACAGCCGTAGCAGACGGCCAAGACGTAAAAGATGCAGTTGCAGGTCAATGTCGGAGAGCGTTGAATCCGCTGAAATTCTCAAACTATCCGGAGAGTTGAAGGCCTTCTCGAACGTTTCGGAACGGAGGAAAGCGTCGGCTCGGCTGTTTTCCGTCTCCCGTTCGACGGCCAAGGGCCGGTCAATGTCGCTGATTGAAGTGAAGATGCGCAACAAGCCTTCTTCGACCCGCCCCGGCAACTTGACTTTGCTGGCGATATCGTGATTGTATTTATTGGTGAGGATGGCGAGCAGATAATGCTGCTTATATGAGTCAGTTATTACTGCGCGCACCAGTTTTTCCAAGCGCGTCCAGATGGCGATATATTCCGAAATCAGCAGGACATCGGCGCGTTTTTCCAGAATCGCCTTAAATAAGGCATCGGAGCAGGGATAATATATCTCGCCATCTTCCAGATAGATGATGAATTTCAGTTGCTCCGGCGAGGCCACCTTGTCGGAATTGGCTTCGTAGGAGAGATGATTTTCGGTAAAAAAGTTGGTCAGCCAGGCGTCGCGATCCGGGTCCTGACCTTTGACAAATACTGGAATCTCGTCCATGGCGTGTTCCTTAACGCAAGGTTTATGAAAAAGCGCCAGCGCTATTCGGGTCGCAGTCTATGAATGCGGGAAGGCAATGGCGCATTTTTTTACCATAGGCCAGCGCCGATGCCTAGGATGAGGGCGGCATTGCCAGCAAGGCTTTGGACGTTTCTTCCTCTATACTTTCTCGTTTTCATTGACTGGGCAGCACTTATCATCAATGGTGCAGTACATCCTGCTTCGTTCTTGGTGAAAATTTTTTTCGACAGAATAGGTACGGTCGAGATGATAAAGGATTGTGATCACGATCACAGTGGCAATAAGCAGAAAAAGCGGGCCAAAAATCCAGAACACCAGAGGGACCATGCTATAAAACCCCCGCATTCCCGTGCGGTAGTGATCACCAGCCCGGTTGAGTTGGGCCGATACCACCTGGGCCGCTACCACCTTCGGGGACGTGATTTCTTCCCGTTCGCTATAGCGGGCGTTGATCATGTAGCCGACATCGTTATAGAGCCTGATTGAAGAGGCGAAGAGAAAGAAGGCGGCGAACAGGTCGAACAGGATAATAATGAGCTTGACGGACAGCAGGTTTTCGTGCCGGTCGCCAAAGTAATCCATGACATGCCAGGTGATTTTCAGTTTGTCGCTCTGGCCGCTCAGAGTGAGAACGCCAACGGTCAGGAGAATAGCGGTTGAGGCCATAAAAGTGGCGGCCATGGTCGAGTTGCGCAAGGTTTGCACCGCCAGGATGTCCCGCCCCTCTTCCATAACGCTTCTCACCCAGAAGGCACGGGCCAAAGAGGAGATACCCTGCACGGTCTCGACTGGATTGCTGCGGGATTTCCGCTGAATGAAGTTCATATAGCCAAAAAAGAGGACACAATAGGACAAGAAACAGAAAGTGTCCAAGCCATACATGATCAAGAAGTCTGTTAATAATTTCACGCTTATATCCTCACCTGAAACAACTATCTACGACCCTCAATGATGAAACTTGCCGTTTTGGCGCCGTCGGCTCGACTCTAGATTTTAACAGCAAAAAAATATCGAACAAACCGCTTTGTTATTGCCATGCGCACGGTAATGAGAGATCAATATTACGTACATATGCTATAAATACCACACAATGACTAGGCAAAAAAGAGAGTAGGTGTGGACAAATGTGGGACTGGATCAATAAAGCGGAAATGAAGAAAGGGGTTATGGCTCGGAATAAGCCATAACCCCTTGATTTTACTGGCGCACCGGGAGGGATTCGAACCCCCGACCTACGGATTCGTAGTCCGTTGCTCTATCCAACTGAGCCACCGGTGCGGCGAGAGCGCATCTTATAGCCCGTTCGGGTTAAAAGTTCAAGGTTGTTTCTTGGCGTTGCCTTCTTTCTCTTCCTTGCCAAAGGAAATCTCGTGGTCCGATGGCTTCATCAATGGGTCAGCAGTAACGACTATCCGTACCCCGTGCCGCGCTTCAATGTCGGCCAGTTCTCGCCGTTTGGCGTTGAGCAGATAACTGGCGACGTCGAGCGGGAAACGGCATTCCAGCCGCAAAACATTTTTACGGCTGGCGCCGGTCTGGATGCGGCGCAGATAGAAGAGGGCCAGCGTCTCGACCGAACGGACGACGCCGCGTCCCTTGCAGTGTGGGCAGACGCGGTAACTGCCCGACTCGATCGGCGCGCCAAGTTTTTGTCGGGAAATCTGCATCAGCCCGAATTTTGAAATATGGCTGATATCGACCCTGGCTTTGTCGCGCTTCATGGCCCGCTTCACCTGCTGCTCCACCTCGCGGATATGACGGCGGTTGCGCATGTCGATGAAATCGACGACAATGAGACCACCCAGGTCGCGCAGCCGCAACTGTCGCGCCAATTCGGTCGCGGCTTCCATGTTGGCCTGGAAGATGGTCTCGTCGAAATTCTGCCCCTTGCTGGTCGAACCGGAATTGACGTCAATGGCAACCAAGGCTTCGGTGGCGTCGATAACGATTGAGCCGCCAGAGGGCAGGTTGACCTTTGGCTGATAGATGGATTCAATCTGGTCTTCAATGCTGAACTGATTGAAAATCGGCCGCGAACCCTTGTGCAGCCGCACTTTGACCCCCTGCTGCTCTTCCGGCAACAGCGAGACGAATTCCAGCACCTGATCATAGGCAAGCTGATCGTCGACCAAAATTTCCTCGATTGATGGGTCGAAATGTTCGCGCAGGAAACGCGGCACGCTCAGGTGGTCTTCATAAAGTTGGCCGACACCTTCCAACTCTTGTCCCTTTTTGCGGATATCCTCCCACAGCCGCAGCAGGTATTCAACATCCCTGGCCAGAGCCGCTTTGGTGATGTCGCTGCCGGCGGTGCGGACGATCCAGCCGATACCTTCCGGGATGTTGAGTGACAGCATGGCTTCACGGAGTTGCGAACGCCTGGTCTCACCATTGATCTTACGGGAAATACCCGTTGAATCACTGCCAGGCATCAGTACGACGCTACGGCCAGGAATCGACAGATAGGTGGTCATGTTGGCGCCTTTTTTGCCAATCTCTTCTTTGGCCACCTGCACCAGCAGCTCGCCGCCTTTTTCCAGCACGTCGCCGATGCTCAGTTTGCGAAACTGATGGGCGTTAACCAATTTCTGGATTTTTTCCGGCAGCTTGGTTTTGTAATATTCAGGATGGATTTCGGCAAAAGGGAGGAAACCGTTCTTGCCGCCGCCGTATTCGACAAAAGCCGCCTGTAAGTTTGCTTCAATGGCGACGATTTTTGCCTTGTAGATGTTGCTTTTAATCTGTGCCCGGTTGACCGTGGAAACGTGGATCGATTCCAGGCGGCCATTTTCCAGCAAGGCCAAGCGGCATTCCTCCGGCTCCTCGGCGTTGATGAGAAGCTTGGACTGCCGTTTCGGGGCGTCTTCCGGCTCGTCGTCGGGCAGGCCGCCAAGCAGTTCGGCATCGCGGTAATCGCCGGATTCTTCTGATAAGCCTTCGCCCCAGCTACCGCCGTCGCTGGTCTCGGTGGGCGGTGTTTCCGCCCGCTCCGCTGGCGCATCCCCGGCAACGGCAGTGAGGACTCCATCAGCAGTGACAGCGGGCGCGGTGGCCTCAGTCCCATTTCTTTTCGCCCGTCGCCGCCTGCGGCCCGGACGTTTTTTCGCGCTCGTTTCCTCGGCCGTTTCTTGCGAAGACGCTAAAGTTTCCGGTGGGATGGCCTGGGCTGGCTGCGGTGTGTCCGCTTGCGGCGGTGGGGCATCCTGGGCAAGGGTGGCGACAGCATCATCGGTCATGACAGCCGGCGCGGCACCTTCAGCCTCGCTTTTTTTCGCCCGCCGCCGGTGGCGGCTTGGACGTTTTTTCGCGGTCGCTTCCACCGCCGCTTCTTGCGAAGCCAGAAAGGCTTCCGCTAGGACTTCCGGTAGTGCGGCCTGTGCTTGCTGCGGCGCGGTTTCCCCCTGCTCCAGCGGAGCCGCAATTTCTGGAAGCAGCGTCTCTTCCTTTTTTGGGGCTGCGGCGCGCCGCTTTTTCTGCGGTTTTTCCCTTTCGGTGGGGGCGGTACTTTCCGGAGTAGCCGCTGTCTCTTTTTCGTTTACAGCCAGATATTCGCTGTCTTCCGCCGGACGGCGGCGTGGCCGTCCCGGCTTTTTCGGTGCCGCTTCCGGTGTGGTCACGGTGCTTTTTTTCGTTCCCGGGCGGCGTGTTTTTTGAGCCGTCTTCGTCGGTTTCGCCGTCTCGGGCGCCCTGGCTTCGGGGGCTTTGTTCTCCCCCGAAAATTCTTCTTCCATAACCATAAATAATCCTGGAGTCATCGGGCCAATGTGGCCCTGAAAGCAATGGTTTCCGGCGGTCGCATAAACCACCGGCGCAAATGCCTCCCGCCCCATTGCCCGGGCTATGCCCGGCAATCCCACGGGAGTGATTCTGTCCGCCGTTCTATCTGGTCATTTTCGCCTGCACCGGCCCGGCCCACGCCCAAAAGCCAACGACTAATTGGCATCTTGAGGCTTTCACACATACTTCCTGTCGGCAAAGAGGGGGGATGTTCTCAGATCGACGTGTTTGCCGCCGCAGTGGCGACAAAGAAGATGGTAAGGCATCAGGGGAAAGGCGGTATGACGGATTTTCAAAGCAAACTTTTCAAAAAATAAAGCAATTCCATCAAATTATCAAGGGAAATTTTAAAGATAGGGCCAATGCCAGCAATTACCTTTGCCACGTCCGATAAAATATAAAGCTGTTGTTGCCGGATGGGCGGTAAACGGCTAATCTGGCTACCGTCCCGCCCTGAGTGGCGGTTTTCTCTTTCACCGCCGCCTCATGCCCGCTGAAATCGCCACCATTGTCACTTTCGGCCCATCCGGTTCCGATTGTTTTCTCGCCGCTCGCCACTATGCCTCGGCGGCTCGTATCCTTTTGCTTTCCCATCGCCAGGAGATATTTGCCTCTTTAGCCGAGGGCCGCGCCGACCGCGCCCTGATCCCGGTTTACAACACCAGGGAAGGTGACGTGAAGGAGTTTTTTCGTTTACAGGAGACTGGTTTCACGGGCTTCTGGGTCGATAACGTTGTCCTGCCAACGCAGCTTTCTTTAGGCAGGCTTGCTGTGGCGGAAAGGCCGCCGATAAAGGTTGTTGTTGGCAAGGCAAGTGCCCTGCGTCAATGCGCCGACTATCTGGAAAATCATTTTCCTGACGCTATCCAGGTGGCGGTCACCGATACTGCCGTGGCGATTACCGACATCAAGGCTGGGGCGAAAACCGATCATGCGGTGATTGAGGGAGAAAAATTTTTGCTTCAGCATGGCCTCGAGCTCGTTGAACGCGAGCTGGCTGCCCACAACCGCACGCGTTATGCGGTCTTGGGTTTGCGACTGGCCGCGGAGACAGGCTATGACGCCACCGCCTTGGTCACGCGGCCCCTTGCCGACCGACTGGGCTTGTTGTCGGATGTTATTGGCGAATTTACGCGCCGTGGCGTCAACATCCTCGACCTGCAAACGCACAGCGACGCCCAGACCCAAAAGCTGCGGATTTTTCTTGAAGTCGAGGGGCATATCGCCACGCCCGCTTTGGCTGAGGCCGTCGCCCGGCTGGAGAATGTCGTCATCCATGAAAATGAGCCGATGCGCCTGCTCGGATCGTTTCCGCGCATTGATATGCGCTCGAAACTGATCAAAAGTTTTGGCTTTATCGGCACCGGCAACATGAGCAAATGGTTCGCCGACCGTCTGTCTGGCGAAGGGTACATCACGCGGTTGTGTGGGCGGACGACGGCCTTGCGCCCGGAAGAGATGATTCCCGAGATCGACGTGCTGATGATCTGTGTGCCGATTTCCGTTACCGCCGCCACCATTGCCAGCTACGCGCCGCTGTTGAAAAATGGCCAG
>JAIRRG010000145.1 GCA_031256095.1 Desulfobulbaceae bacterium | reverse complement strand
GACTTCAGCCATTTGCGTCAATCCGCCGGGTTGAGAAAGCAATTGAAGGATGTTTTCCGGCAAGGTAGATTCGAGTTGGTGGGTCATATCGGACTCCTTTCTGTGGTGGATTCGTCTCCAAACAGAAAACCCGATATGGCCCGCCCTTGCAATCAAGGACAGCCGTCCTCAGGGGTAGGCCTGGCTCGCTACGCTCGCAAAGCCTACCCCTGTGGTTGATCCAAAAATAATTTACAGAAACAACTCTACACGACCTCAGGTGAATACTGTATTAGTACACGCCGATGAAAATATCAACCAAGATACCGCTTTCGCTAGTCGCTGACCTGACTCATCCTGGTACTAGCCCCTTCTGCCTGGGTGGCGTCAGCCGCGCTGAGGTCTGGGCAATGGCCGCCTGGCTGAAGGCCAATTTGCCTGGGCGTGACGAGGCACCGGTCTGCCTGGCCGCCGAAGACCGGGGCCTGGTCGCCGCCGCCCTGCTGACCAGTCTGCAAGGAGGGCCGGTTTTGCTGTTCCCACACGCCTTTTCCGGGCAGGTTTTGGCGGATATGCAAAAAGACAGTGGCTACCGCCTTGCCATCAGCGAGTCGGAACGCGATTTTCCGCCTGGTATAAAACACTTGGCGCCACCGGCAAGCCTCACAGCAAACCTTGCGGCAGGCGTTGGCGAAAAGGCCACTCTGGCCACACCGCCGCCTGTGGCTTTGACACCTGCGGCCCTGACGCCCGCGGCAGGGCCTCTTGGCCCGGATGCCGAGCTGTTGCGTCTCTATACCGGCGGTTCGACAGGCAGACCGCGCCTCTGGCGCAAGACGGTGGCCAACGTGTTCGGCGAGGTGGCCTTCTGGCGCGATTATTTCCAGATTTCAGCCGATGACCGCATTGTCGCCACGGTGCCGCCCTGGCACATCTATGGCTTTCTCCATTCCATCGTCATGCCGCTGATTTCCGGAGCCGCCGTCGCCCCGGAAACGCCGTCCTTTCCTGAAGAAATCGCCTTGGCCGCGCATAGCCGGAAGGCAACCATCCTCATCTCGGCGCCGCCCCACTACCGGGCGCTGCGCGGCAAGGCGCTGGCCACGCCATCCTTGCGTTTTGCCCTGTCGTCGGCCGGGCCGCTGTCGCCAGAAGACAACGACGCTTTCTGCCAGGCAAATGGCCTTGGCATCATCGAAATCTACGGCTCCACCGAAACCGGCGGCGTCGCTTGCCGCAACCGTTTTCAAGGAGAAGAGGCTTTGGTTCCGCCAGCACCAGTCGCCTGGCGGCTAAAAAATGGCGGACTTCTGGTGGCTTCACCGTGGCTGTCGCCGGAATTGCCACGGGATGAGGATGGTTTTTTTGTCACCGGCGACCGGGCTGAAACCGCCGGACGGGGATTTGTCCTCAAGGGGCGCATCGACTCGGTGGCCAAAGTGGCCGGCAAGCGTGTCGATCTGGAAGAGGTCGCCGCCACCGTTCGCGGCTTTGCCGGCGTCACCGATTGTCTGGTCATGGCCTTGGCCGAAGACAGTGGCCGCTCCAGCCGCATCGCCGTTGTCGCCGCCGGCGGCGTCGAAGCGGAGAGGCTGAAGCGTTTTCTTGCCGGCAGGCTGGAAAGCCACGCCTTGCCGAGAATCATCAAGACAGTCAGACAAATCCCAACAAAAGAAAACGGCAAATATGACCGAGAAGCGGTCTTGCGCTTGCTGGGTGTTTCCTGGTAAATGGCTCTAACCATGTCACGGGCAAGCCCATAGGCGAGCCGCTCAAGCAGCGCATGACAAAAGCCGAATAATTTGACAAGGGTCGTCTGGGTGGTTTTGCCACCTTTTCCCCCTGTTATCACTTTAACTCACGCCGCTTTCAATGAACAATCCACCGGGCGAGACCCTGCCAGGTTCCACTGACATCATGGTCGAGTTGATCAAGGTCTCCAAACGCTATCCGCCCGATGTCGTGGCGCTGGATACCATCTCGCTGACCATTCCGCGCGGCGAGATGCTTTTCGTCATCGGTATGAGCGGCGCCGGTAAAACCACCTTGTTGAAGCTGATGGCGACCATGGAAGCGCCCTCGAACGGCCTGATTGAGATTGGCGGCGAGCCGATTCAGGACCTGCGCGGGGCAAAACTGGCGCGGCTGCGGCAGCGGATCGGCGTTGCCTATCAGGATTTCAAGCTGCTTCTGAACCGCACCGCCGCCGAAAATATTGCCATCTCAATGGAAGTTTCCTACAAAAAACCGCAGTACATCACGAAACGGGTGCGGACACTGCTTGATCAACTGAACCTTGCCGACAAACACGGCATGATCGCTGGCGAGCTGTCACGCGGCGAGCAGCAACGGGTAACACTGGCCAGGGCGGTGGCCAATTCTCCGGCTCTCATCCTCGTTGATGAACCAACTGGCAACCTTGATGCCATCACCACCGAATGGGTTATGAAATTGCTGGCGAACAGCCACAAAGCCGGGGCAACCATCGTCATTGCCACCCATGATGACAGCCTTTACCGCGACAGCGGTTGCCGCGTCATCGAACTGCATAAGGGGAATTTGCTAGGCATATCGGGAGAGCGCCCATGAAATTCTGGCTGGCGGTGCTACAGCAACTGGGGCGGAACCTGCGTCAGACCTGGCCTTCACAGATGATGACCTTTCTGACCGTCAGTTTGTCTGTTTTGATTTTCTCTTTATTTTCAGTTATTTACATAAATATGCTGACAGTCAGTCGCCAGATCGGCGATGACCTGCAACTAGTTGTCTATCTCAATGATGAGCCTGGCCCTGAGATGCAGGAGCAATTGCGCAACAAGATCACTGCCTTCGACCAGGTGGAATCGATCCATTTCGTGTCCCGCGACGAAGCCTATCAACGTTTTCGCCAGCAGCTCGGCGACAGTAGCGATGTCCTTGACGATATGCCCCACGATTTTTTGCCACCCTCAATTGAAGTGACGCCGCTGCATTCTCTACGTGGTTTGAGCCAAATCAAATTGTTCTCCGACTATCTGCTCAAACTGCCCGGCGCCGAGAAAGTGCAGTATGGCCAGGAATGGATCGAGCGTTTTCACTCCTTCACTCAGGTACTGCGGCTGGTCGTGCTGCTGAGTGCTAGTCTCTTGATCCTGACCACAATTTTTATGGTGTCGCATACCATCCGCCTGACCATCATGGGCCGGGTCGATGAACTGGAACTTTTGAAGCTGGTTGGCGCCACTAACAACTACATCCGGATGCCCTTCATGCTCGAGGGTTTCTTGCAAGGACTCGCTGGTTCGCTCATCGGTCTGTCGGCCTTGTACGCCCTTTTCCTGTGGATTTCCCATCGTGTCACCGGCTCGGAACTGCTCAGCATGGTACATTTCACCTTTTTTCAGCCAGGCATCATCGCCTTGATTATTCTGCTGTCGATCATCCTTTGCACTGCTGGCAGCTATTTTTCCATGCACAAATACCTACGCTTTTGAAGCCATGGCCCGCTTTTCCTTGTTCTGCCTGGCGCTGTTTTTCTTCTCCCTGCCGACACCGGTGTTTGCCGCTGATGGACCCTTTTTGCCACCTGACGAAGTAGGCGCCCGGCAAGACGAATTCGAGCACAAGCGGTTGGAGATCGAGCGCCTCAAGGACAGTATTAACGAACAGCAGCGCCTTCGCAGCGAAGACGAGGACAAAGAGAAGGAGATTGTCGCCAAGTTGGAAAGCATCGGCCGCCACCTGGCCGAGCGGATGGCCAAGGCCGAAGAACTCGGCAAACAGATAGCCGGACAGGAAGAAACGCTGCGCAAGCTTGACGCCGAGCTCGAAGCGGCTGGCGCCAGCAAAGACGAGGCCATGCGCCACCTGATGCGCCGCGTCCGCGCCTTTTACCCGGTGGGAAAAGTCGGCCTGTTCGCTGTCACCTTTTCCAGGGGCAACATGCCGGATTTGATGAAATTTCATGAAGCCTTCACGAGTCTCATCGCTTACGACGAACATGTTCTCAACGATTACCGAAAAAAATACGAACAGTTACGGACGGCGCGGCAAAGCCAGCGCCTTGAACAGGCGGTGCTTCAGGATTTTCTCGCCAGCATGAAAGAGGAGCAGGCGGCCATCGAAGTCATCAAACGGGAGCAGGAACTTGTTCTGGAACAGGTCAGGACCCAGGTTGGCTTGCGACAGCAGGTGATTAAGGAAATGGACGAGGCGGCTGCTAAAATGGCGGCCTCGTTGCGGGCGGATATTCGTAAAGAGCAGGATAAAACCAACGATTTCATGCGCTTCAAAGGTAAACTGCCGCCGCCGCTCCAGGAGCCAGTCATTTGTCGCTTCGGGGCAACAACCACCGACAAAATGGGCATCACGAAAAAATCGCGGGGCCTGGTTTTCGCCGCCCATGACGGCGAAACGGTGTGGGCGGTGGCGCCAGGCGAGGTGTTGTTCGCCAGCTATCTCTTCGGCTACGGCAACACCGTGATCATCCATCACGGCGAAGATTTTTACACGGTAACGGCGCGACTGGAGCGGCTCGACCGCGCCAAAGGTGATGCCGTCAAAGCTGGGGATGCCATTGGCGCCGCCGGCGCGACGGCGATGCTCGTCGACGAGGGGCTTTATTTTGAATTACGCCAAGGCCAGGAGCCGATCGATCCAACACTTTGGTTCGATGGCAGCCAGATTTCCTTTGCCACTCTCCCAGCGCTTCAGTAATATAAAGGGTCACTCCTTTTTCCTTTCGAGGCCGCCAATGTCATCGCCGATACGGCTGTTGTCCCTTGTTGCCTGTCTCTTCCTCGTCCCGTCTTTTTTCGCCATGCCTGCTTTGGCCGCCGCCGATAAAAATCAGGGCCGGGAGACGACTTATAAGCAGCTCGAAATTTTTGCCACTGTTCTTGGTATGATCCAAGAGAATTACGTCGATGCCATTGACACGAAAAAGATTGTTAATGGGGCGGTCCGCGGGCTGTTGTATTCTCTCGATCCTCATTCATCCTATCTCGAACCGGATGAATACGCCGAATTGCAGGAAGAGACTGAAGGCTCCTTTTCCGGCATTGGCATCGAAGTTTCCGTGGAAAACAATCAGCTTATCATTGTCAGCCCGATTGAAGGCACGCCCGCCGACCACGCCGGCTTGATGGCCAAAGACGCCATCGTGGCCATCGGCAACGAAAAAACCGACGCCATGGGCGCCGACGAGGCGATTAAACGG
>JAIRRG010000255.1 GCA_031256095.1 Desulfobulbaceae bacterium | reverse complement strand
AAAATTCTTGAAAAAATAGGCGGCGGCAAAGGCCGGGATCGCCGCCATGAGGGAAATATTGTCAAAAGAAAAAACAAGCCGCCGCTCCGGACAGAACAGGGCTGGCGCCAAGAGCGCCGCCAAAACCGTGGCCGGGATGAAACTGAGCCAGCGGGCAATCCACGGATGTAGCCTGCGCCCGGAGAGCAGCAGCGCTGGCAAGAGGCGCGGCAAACAGGTGACAATGGCCATGCCGCAAATAGCTAGGAAGATTTGCGATTGATCCATGCGTCAAGGCAGGCGCCGCAGGTGGCGCAGACAAGGGTTGCGGCAATGACGTTGATTTGGCCAAAACCCAGGAGCAACAGCGTCACCGAGAGGGCGGCGGCGCAGGCGGCCATGGCCAGATACAAGGGCTTCAGCACCTGCGGCACGAGCAAGGCAATGAACATGGCCGGTAGGGCGAAATCAAGGCCGATGGGGCGGACGGCAATCTGGCCGCCAGCGACAAAACCGGCGAGGCTGCCGATCACCCAGGAGGCATGGGCCAACAGGTTGATGGCAAAAGTTTCGGCCTTCGGCGGGCTGGCCGCCGCCATTCTCAGGCTGTGCAGGGCGAAGGTTTCATCGGTCATCTCGGCGGCAAAAAGGGCCACCTGCCATTTCTTCCAGCCGCTTAATTTCGGCGATAGGGCAGCCGACATCAGCAGATGGCGCAGGTTGACGATGAAGGTGGTGAAGACCAGCGCCACCCCGCCGACGCCGCTAGCAATCAGTCCGGCGCCGATTAACTGGGCGCTGCCGGCATAGACGAACACCGACATGGTCACGGCGTTGAACAGGGATAGGCCGGATTTTTGCGCCAGCACCCCATAGGCGAAGCCGACCGGCAGATAACCCAAGATAATCGGCGTGACGCTTTTCAGCCCGCGCCAAAGAGAGGCGGCCATGGGGGAAAGCAAGGTCTTTCTCCTTGAAAGTCAGCGCCGGCGGCCAGAGCCTGGTCGCCGCGGGCCGGGCCTGTGCTTGCCAGCGTGTGTGCGGCCGCTCGCCCCAGCCACGCTCGGCCTGCCCACCGGCGGCATGGTCATATCGAGTAGCTCTGGGCGGTACTCAAAGTGCATGCCATCAAAATGCCGCCATTTGCCGCCCCAGATGAAGCCATGCCGCTCGAAAACTGCGACAATTTCCTTCGGCATAACTGACTGGTAACGATACCCGCCGCGCTGCGGGCTGTCCAGCCAGTAATCAAGGCCAGGCCGCCAGTGCACATCTATGGCGACGCCGAAGGCGTGTGGCGAAATTTCGCAGATGGTGCCTCGGACCAGACGCGGATAAAAGCCGGAGACGCCGGTTTTGCCGCAACCGTGGATACGCCGGTACTGCGCCTTGGCTTCAGCGCTGATGGTCTCCAATTCGGCGACCACCGCCGCCAAGTGTCTATCGACACCATTGGCGCGGCTGACCCGGATGGTCACGCCGTTCCCAGCCAGTTTCCATACTACTGGTGCCAGATTCTTTTCAACCGCTCCGCCCAGCAACTGGAGGCTGTTACCCACTTTTACCGTTCGCCAGCAGCCATCGGCATTTTTCGCCGCCGGGGCGCCATACATGTAGGTCCACAGGACCAGGGGCCGCAACCGTCCGGCGTCCTCGTCAGGCTTGGGCGGATCATCCCGCGAGGGCCAATACTCGGCAACAGGCCGATAGCGGACGCCGAGCGTCTCCAGCGGGCCTGGTGAGCAACAAGGTTGCGAGCCAGCCGATGACGAAGCAGATGACAGCGCGGCGGTATTGTCCTGACAATTATTTTTCTCGGTTCCTGCCAGCGGCAAGCGCGTTCCATCCCAGCCGATCAATTCCTGTTTCGCCGCGTCGTAACCGGTGAGAAAATCGGGATAGGCGGCAAGAAAACGGCGGGCGGCTTCGGCTTGGCTGAGCCGTTGTTCAATGGTGGCATCGGCGAGGGAGGTCAGGGCGCCGAAACCAAACAGTGGGTAGAAAAAAATCACACAGAAGCAGAATAAACGACAGGCAAGCGGCTTCATGAAGACGACGGCGGCTTAACCGGCGGCATGGGCGATATGGGCGATCTCGCCAACCAAGCGGCCACCAGCCACCCCCAGCGTTTCAAAGGGCAAAAAATCGAGCGCCCGCTGGTCGAACAAAAATTTCACCTCACAGGGGAATTCATCGTCGGCGGCATAGTAATCAATCTGTACCGGCAGCTTGGGCAACAGGCCGTAGAGAAAACTGGCGTCGGCGCTTGCCTTGGCCGCCGTCTCCACCGCGCCCAAGGTAGTCATCGCCTGGCGACAAGCGTCAAGGCCCACCTGACGCGCACCACTAAAAAGTTTTGTCAGTGGTCGCGTCATCCAATTGAGATCTTTGCCGTCACCCGTGAAAATCCCGGAAGAAAACTGATGAAGCAGTTGAAAATCACCCGCCGGCTCCAGCCCGGCGCCGTGTTCACCACCATAGGTCAGATACCAAATCAAGACGCTACGGCAGTTGATATTGACCTTGCCGGCACCACCCAAATCATCGACGCCGTGGCGGCCCAGCCGGTAATCGCGGCGGAGAAAAGAAATCCGCGCCGAGTCGGCGCTGGTCTCGGTAAAACCCAAGCCTACCGCTTTCG
>JAIRRG010000241.1 GCA_031256095.1 Desulfobulbaceae bacterium | reverse complement strand
TCATGCCTTCCCTCTTTTTCAGAGCGGAGACAAAACCGAGGACCGTCCCGGCCAGTGCCTCTTGCACCCAATTTTTCAGGGGCAGGGCCTGGCCGCCGATGGTCAAGCTGACGCGCGCTTTTTCCGCCCGCCCCCCAGCCGACACTATAATTTTTTCTTCAATGAAATCGGTAAGTTCAGCTATTTGATCAGGACGGAAGAGACGCCCGTCACCGGCATCGCCCATATCGGCGACCACGGCGACAACGCCATCGACGATACCAGCCAATGGTTCGCCATGCCGCCGCACTTCAATCTTGGCGACACCCGCCGCCTGTTTGAAGCCCTCGGCAATCACCAAATCATGGTCAGGGAAAAACCATTCGGCCAACTCAGCCAACTGCGGCAACGACGCCAATTGCGGCACCGAGGCGCCATGGCCTGGCACTTGCAGCACCAGCTGGTCGGGCGCGGCCAAAAGCACACCGTCGGCGCCCGCTTCTCCGTACCTGCCGGTGTCGGTTGTCGCCGGGTCAAAAATGATGCCGGTTTTATGGGTCGATTTGATCGCCGCCACGCGACGGCCACGCTGGCGCAAGAGGGCCAGCACCTTGAGCGCCAGAGTCGTTTTGCCGCTGTCGTGCCAACCGATGAAGGTGATGATGGGAGGCATGGATATCTTGTAACTTTGATTTTCTAAAAATGTTTTTTTGTCGCCGCGATGCGGTAATGCCCAGTAATCGTAAACTCGTACAGTATATCTTCTTCCCGCGCGCCATAGCCGATGTTGTGGATAATCAGCGGCCTTTTGCCCAAGAGAGCCATCCGGTCGGAGACGATGCCGATGTGCGTCACTTGCGCGTGGAGATTCCAGGTGACGATGTCGCCAGGGAGGTAGGTTTTATCAGTCACCACATAACCCTGGCGCTCAAAGTAACGTTGCAGGTTGGGGACGCGGCGGTGGTCGATATTGGCATCCGTTTTTTTCAGTCCCCAGCGCGAAGCGCTCGGATAGAGGCGGAAGTTTTTTTGCATGTCTTCATGAACCAGCCGCTGCAAATCGATTCCCTGATGGCGCAAGGCGCGAATCACCACGTCGGTGCAAACGCCGCGGACAATCGGAACATCGCCACCTGGATAGGGTATCCGCGTGTAGGAGGAATCGTAAAAGAGTGTTTTGCCGATTTGGGCGCGGGCATCCTCGACGAAACGTTGCGGCGAGAAGGCCGATGCCGCCGAGGCCAATCCCGTCAATGCTGTCGAACATGCCAAGAGCACCACAAGCAACAAGATGGCCGCGGAAAAGGAAGAATATTTTTTGGTGTTCTTCATACCTCTTCCAGGCAATGACGGCGGACATAATTTTTAGAGATTCTCATAACAGGAAAATACCCATCGGAAGCGTAACCGCCTACAGGCGGCAACGGTCAGGTCATGTTTGCCAGATATCACGGAATTGCCGGCAAATGATCGCGCATAAGCGCGCCTAATTCCTTGCCTTATTTTGCCAGCGCCGCCTTGGCTTTTTTCTCGGCCCGTTCATTAAACTTATCGGCAAGTATGATGAAGCGTTCATGAAAACCTTGGGAAATATCGTCAACGCCGTCGCTTGCCGATACGGAAAAGGTCAATTTCCTGCCTTCGATCTTGATGATCTTGACATCGATGGTGACGACCAGCCCGGGAGGCGTCGCCGCGCTGTGGCTCAGATTGACGCCGACGCCGACGGTCTGCTCCGCCGGCCAGTCAAGGTGGGGATTAACCGCTTGAATACAGGCCCATTCGATTAAGCCGACCATATAACCGGTGGCCAATACGCGCGGCATCGCCTGAAATTCCGGAGATTCCGGCAGGAGATGCGGCACGGTTTTATTTACCGGCACCTTGAATGCAAACTGAAAGGCCAAGCCCTCGCGCAGTGTTTCTTTCATGCCTCTTCCCCACAAGAAAAATTTCAATATTTCTTTAGTTCTGTATCCGACAGACAGTCAGGCTGACCGGCGCTGTTTATGCCCGAAATGGGCATGCCGTTTCCCGGTCAGCCGCAGACAATTCGCTAATCAATGCCCTCTTCTTTGGCCAGTTCCCTGTGCGAGCTTGGGAAATCGGGTTGAAAATTTTGGTAAAAGGTTATCGGGTATCTGGCCCCAACTCTGCGGCCCGCCTCTTCCAGCCCCTTGATCAGCATTTCCAGTTTGTCGCCAGGCAAAGAGAAGACCATTTCGTCGTCCTGAGTCATCGAAAATATTCTGTCGCCGATGCCAGGGATCGTGATCCGGGCACCTTGCGTTTTACCAGGAGCGATCAAATATTCCGTGCATTCCACTTTGCCGCCGACGTTGCTCGGGACGCGCGACCCGCATGAATAGGTCCATGCCTGGGACAATCGGGCCATTTGTGCCGGATTCCCATAGAGAGCCACACAGTCGGGACAGGTAACAGTTTTCGCTAGAGGCCCGATGACAACGGTGTCGTATGCTCCACTTGGCAAGAGTTGTAACGAGTTCGTTTCACATGCGCCGGCAAGGTCATCCTTGGCGTAACTCATCTTGGCCAGCAATCGGCCCAAGGCTTTGCGTTGATCGGCCACCGGCGCCAGGCCAAAAGCAATCAAAGCCGGCACGCATTGTAAGTCCTCTCTGGCAATGGCCATGGTCCAGCCATACGATCGCGCCAAGGTAACGGCTTGACACAGCGTTATTTTCTTCCCCATGACTTTACTCGGGCGGCGAGCCTTTTCCGGCGCTTCCGCGCCTTTCAGAAAGCGCACAGCAACCGGCAGGGTTCGTAATCGCAAGTTATTTGACAAAAAATCGGCGATAGATTGGTAATCCATAATGCTTCCTCCTTTTTTGACGAATTCTGCTGAGACTTGCTTTGGGGCCATCCCTGGGCGGTGTTTTCCTGTACCTGTTTGTCCTTTGAGTAAAATTTTCAGATTTATGCCATCTGTTCAAGGCGCGGAATTAAA
>JAIRRG010000240.1 GCA_031256095.1 Desulfobulbaceae bacterium | reverse complement strand
CACCGATTTGGCCGAATATCTGGTGGAAAAGGGAGTGCCGTTCCGTGAGGCGCACGGTATTGTCGGACAGGTGGTGACCCGTTGCCTCAAACGGGGATGTGAACCGGATCAGCTTTCATTGGCCGAGCTGCGCGCTTTTTCCGGGGCCATCAGCGAGAATGTCTATGGACGCCTGACGGCGGAAGGCTCGGTCAACTCCCGGCTGGCAACCGGCAACACCGGCTTGCCGCGGGTGACGGAAGCACTGGAAAAAGCCGAACAATCTCTGGGGATACACCGATGAGGGCGCAATGCAAGAAGGCGATGGCGATTGCGTGCGGCCTGCTGCTGGCGCTGGTTTTGTCGGCTTGCGGTTACAAAAACTTGCCAGTGCCGCCGGAGCAAGTGGTACCGAAGGCGATTATGGACCTGCGCTTCGTCAGTGAGGGTCAGGACAGACGGCTAGAATGGACCTATCCGCTGACCAGCGTTACCGGCGAAGACCTGGCGGCAATCGATTGTTTCGAGCTGTTCCAGACCTCGGTCGCGGTCAAGGACTACTGCCCAAGCTGCCCGATTCCCTTTGGCCAGCCGCAGACACTGCCGGCCGGGGAAACCACCACCCTGGGCAAGAAACGAACCGCCTCGTTCAAGACGCCCTCTCTGACACCCGGCAACAAATACTTCTTCAAAGTGCGTTCGCGCACCAGTTGGTGGGTGTCGAGTGACGATTCCAATGTCGTTACCTTGGTCTGGACTGTGGCGGCGAGCGCGCCGCAGAATCTGTCGGTCAAGGCCGGAAGCAAGAACATCGCTTTAAGCTGGCAAGCGGTGACGGCGATGACTGATGGTTCGCCACTGACCGCGCCCGCCCGTTACCAGGTGCAGCGCAGCGACGATGGCAAGACCTTTACCGCCATCGCCACTGCGGAAAGCCCGCTCTATGTCGATAACGGCGTCAGCTTCGGCCACAACTATTCTTACCGTGTGCTGGCTTTAACGAGGGCCGAGGGCGTCAAGACCGAAGGCGGCATGAGTAATGTCGTTGCCGCTACCTTGACCAGTCCGCCGCTGCCGCCGTCCGGAGTCGGGGTGGCCGTGACCTCCTCCGGAGCGCGGGTCTATTGGGATCGCGTCGAAAACGCCGCTGGCTATCGCCTTTACCGCCGCGCCGCCACAGAGCGCAATTATCAGCCCTTGGCCGAGGCCCGCGCCGAGGCCACTATTTTCATTGATAAGTCGGCACAAGAAGGCGTACTCTATTACTATGTCATCACCACGGTGGACGCCAATGGCGAAGAAAGCGCCCAGTCGCGCCCGGCGGCGTCCCGTTGGTGATTTTCCAGGCGGTGGGCCATGCAAGACATTTTTCCACTTGATTTCTGGAAGATGAGTGGGGCCGGCAACGATTTTATCGTCATTGACCACCGTCATCATCACATCCCGGTTGCTGAACAGCCCGAGTTCGCCAGGTTGGTATGCCGCCGAATGTTTTCGGTCGGAGCCGATGGCCTGATTTTCATTGAGCCGCCTGTGGCTCCCGACCATGATTTTTCCTGGCGCTTTTACAATTCCGATGGCTCGGAAGCGGCGATGTGTGGTAATGGTTCCCGCTGCGCGGCGCGTTTCGCCTTCGCCCATGGCATCGCCGGAGAACATATGCGTTTCGCCACCTTGGCCGGTATTGTTCAAGCCGAGATGGTGACGGAAATGAGCGTGCGGGTGTTTTTGCCGACGCCGCAAGGCTTTCGCCATCCGGTTGAGGTTGAGGTTGGCGACCGACGGCTGAGCGGCGGCCTGGTAACGGTCGGCGTGCCGCATCTGGTGTTGTTCCCGGACGGAAACGAAGTTTCGGTTGTCGGCTGGGGGCGCCAGGCGCGAATGGCGCCACAGTTTCAGCCGGATGGCGTCAATGTCAATTTTGTCCGTCTGACCGAAGGCAACCGGATTTATGTCCGCACCTACGAACGCGGCGTCGAAAACGAGACCATGGCCTGCGGTACCGGGGCGGCGGCCTCGGTGATCTGCGCCGCCGCCATCCACGGTTTACAGCCGCCGGTAACGGTTAAAACCTCCGGCGGTGAAGAATTGACCATCAATTTTGCGACAGATTCCAGCGGGGAAGTGACCCAAGTGACGTTGGAGGGGGCGGCGCGGCTGATTTATCATGGCTCGCTTACCGCCGAGGCGCTTAATTAGCGGTTCCGGCTTGGCCGGGTGATTGAGGAGGCATTATGCAACGTTTTCATGGCGCTTACACGGCTCTAATCACACCATTTCTCGGAGATGATGCCGGGCAGGTCGATGAACAGGGTTTCATCGACCTGGTCAACTTCCAAATCGAGCGGGGGATTCACGGCCTGGTGCCCGTCGGCACCACGGGAGAAACGGCAACGCTCAGTTTTGATGAGCATAAACGGGTCGTCGACCTGGCGGTGACCACCGCCGCTGGCCGCGTGCCGGTGATTGCCGGTACCGGGGCCAATTCCACCGCCGAGGCCATCGAATTCAGCGAAAGCGCGAAAAAAAGCGGCGCCGACGCCACCCTGTCGGTGGTGCCCTACTATAACAAGCCAAGCCAGGAAGGCATTTACCAGCATTTTCGCAAAATTGCCGAACATGTTGATATACCGATGTTCTTGTATAATGTCCCTGGCCGAACCGTGGCCGATGTCTTACCGGAAACCGTGGCCCGGCTGGCCCAGATTGACAATATCATCGGCATCAAGGAGGCGACGGGCAATCTGGCTCGCGTAAGCGACGTTATCCGCCTGTGCCCAAAGGATTTCATCGTCTTGTCGGGTGACGATTTCACCGCCCTGCCCAGCGTCTTTGTTGGCGCCAAGGGTCTGATTTCCGTAGTGTCGAATATCGTTCCCGGCCAAACCGCCCAATTGATGCAAGCAGCCCTCGATGGCGACCTGAAGCGAGCGAACGAACTGCACTATCGCCTCTATCCCCTGATGAAATGTATGTTCGACTATCCCAGCCCAGCCCCGGTTAAGATGGGCACGCGGTTACGCGGCATCATCAAAAACGATCTGCCACGCTTGCCGATGGATCGCCTGACCGAGGGCAATCCGACCTATGGCAAATTAACCAAGGCTATGAAAGAGCTGGGTATTTTATAAAAATCGCATCCTCAGGCTATTGGTTTAGCTGGGAGATGGGCGCATCAGCGAGTTTTACCGGGAGAGGACGCAAATGATCAAAGTAATTGTTGCCGGAGCAACCGGTCGCATGGGGCAGCGGGTGGGGGCGATGCTGCGCGGGCAGGCGGACTTGCGTTATGCCGCCGCCTTCGAGGCCCCGGGCCATCCTGCCGTCGGTCGAGATATTGGCGAAATCGTCTATGGCGAAAAAATTGGCGTGCCGGTGGCGGCAAATCTCGAGGCGGTCATTGACCAAGGCGATGTCATCATCGACTTCACCTTCCACACCGCCACGATGGAATTTGCCAGGTTTGCGGCGCGCCATGGCCGGGCGATGGTCATCGGCACCACGGGACTGACGCCCGAGGAAAAGGCCGAACTGGCCGAATTGGCGCGCAGTTTTCCCTGTATTCATGCGCCAAGCATGTCGATCTGCGTCAATGTCCTTTTCAAATTGGTGAAAAAAACCGCCGCCATGTTGGGCCGAGGCTACGACATTGAAATCGTCGAAGCTCATCATAATAAAAAGAAAGACGCTCCGAGCGGCACCGCCATCAAGTTGGGCGAACTGGCCGCCGAAGGCGTGGGCAGGCATCTGGCCGAGGTCGGCGTCTTCAGCCGCGACGGTATTATCGGTGAGAGAAAAGCAGGCGAAATTGGCATCCAGAGCATCCGTGCCGCTGATATTGTCGGCGAGCATACCGTCTATTTCGCCGGGCCAGGCGAGCGCCTTGAGTTGAGCCACCGGGCACACAGCCGCGACCATTTCGCCAAGGGCGCAATGGTGGCTGCCGCCTGGCTGGCGGGCAAAGGCAACGGCCTGTACAGTATGGACGATGTCTTGGGCTTAAAGGATTTGTAAGTGGCGGCGCCTGGCCCGCGAGTCTTTATCGGCCTAGGCTCGAACCTAGGTGATGGGATGCGGCAGTTGCTCGCCGCCTGGAATTTGATAGGCGCGGCGCCCGGTGTTTCCTTGCTTCGTCTTTCCAGGCCCTACCACAGCGCCCCGGTCGGCATGACGAGTGAGAACTGGTTCACCAACGCCGTCGGCGAGATCGGCACCGATATGCCGCCGCCGGAGTTGTTGCGGCATCTCCTATCCATTGAAACGATCATGGGCCGACAGCGCGACCCAGAAAAAACCAGTTATCAGGACCGCGCCATCGACCTTGACCTGCTCTACTACGGCGGGTTACGACTGGCGACGGCCAATCTGCGGCTCCCCCATCCGCAACGGCGGTGGCGCCTTTTTGTTTTGGAACCGCTGGCGGAAATCTCGGACGATTTCATTGATTGCGAGGCGTCGCGCCCGGTGACGGCGCTGCTGGCTGACCTGCGCCAGCGCGAGAGCGCCTTGCCGGAACAGCGGCGTCAGAGCCTCTTCGCCGCAAGCTGGCCGCCAGCGGAACAAGTTTTTTTGTCGGGCGGCCCTTAACATTTCTTGTCGTTCCCTCTATACTTAAATTTCCTTGCTGTTTTTTCTGGGCAGGGTAATCATAGGTGATCCATCCTCTGCCCGTTCTTATGCCGCAATAAAGGAGACATATGAAATTTTTCATTGATACCGCCAACATAGAAGAGATCAAAAAAGGCATGGCCATTGGCATGGTCGATGGCGTCACCACCAATCCGTCGCTAGTGGCCAAAGAGAAGAGGCCCTTCCTCGACATTCTGCGCGATATTTGCCAGACCGTGCCTGGCCCGGTCAGCGCCGAGGTGGTTAGTCTTGACGCCGACGGAATGTTGAAAGAAGGGAAAAAATTGGCCAAGCTGGCCGACAATATCGTCATCAAGGTGCCGATGACGGCGGAAGGCTTGCGGGCCACCAGTGCTTTTGCCGCCGCCGGGATCAAGACCAACGTCACTCTGGTGTTTTCGGCGATGCAGGCCATGCTGGCCGCCAAAGCCGGCGCCACCTTCGTCAGCCCCTTTGTTGGGCGGCTCGATGACACCGGCGTCAAGGGTATGGACATGGTCGAGGAAATTGTCACCATTTTTGACAACTACGGCTACCAGACCGAAATCATCGTCGCCAGCGTCCGCAGTCCCCAGCATGTGCTCGACGCGGCCTTAATTGGCGCCGACATCGCCACCATCCCGTATAAGGTCATTGAGCAACTGGCGCGTCATCCGCTGACCGATGCCGGCATCAAACAATTTCTGGCCGACTGGGAGAAACGCGCCAAATAACGCTGATGGGGTAAAATTATGTGGCTTAACGGCAAACCCGTGGCCAAGATAATACTGGCTTTGGCGCTGACTTTGGCCAGCGCCTTGCCGGCCTGGGCGGATATGTATCAATGCCGGGATAGGGGCGGCGGCCTGCGTTTCACCAACGCGCCGGCCAGCGACACCTGCCGGCCGGTGATGCTGCTTCAGGAACAGACGATTTTCTTTAGTCATCCCAGCAAGCACTACTCCGCTTACTCCAGCCACTCCCGGCGCTTCCAGGGACCCGGCGCCCATACCTTTGACCTGTCAATTTCCTGGGCAGCCAGCCAATATGGCCTTGACCCGCTCTTGATCAAGGCCATGATCCTGACCGAATCGGCCTTCAATGTCCGGGCCGTTTCCCAAAGCGGCGCGAAGGGACTGATGCAGTTAATGCCCGATACCGCCCGCGAGCTGTTTGTGCGCGACCCTTTTAATCCCCATGAAAATATCCTTGGCGGCAGCCGCTACCTGCGGTCGCTGCTTGATATTTTTGACAAAAACCTTGTGCTCTCGCTGGCCGCCGATTACGAAGGGCCTTACGCGGTGTTACAAGCCGGCGGCGTGCCCAATTCCCCGGAAACAAGGCGCTATGTGCTTAAAGTCCTGAGAAAATACCGCAGCCTGCGTCAGGCCGGGCGCGGCTGGCCGACATCATCTCCCCGTCTCTTTTTGGCAGATATGATCCTTTGAGGGCCCGGCATCCGGGGCTGAAATATGCTTACCGTCTTATGCTATTTCTAAATTAAAAATTGAATAATTTTCCGTGTCATTGCGAGCGAAGCGAAGCAATCTATATTATAAAAATATTGAAAAATGGATTGCTTCGTCACTCTGTTCCTCGCAATGACCAGGGTTCCTCTATAAGTTTTGATTTATAAATTGTCTCAGCCCTCGTTGCCAGACTCGTCGCCGCAGAGCAACTGGCGGATACGCTCCGACAAAAAAACGATGGATTCGATATCCAGATGTTCCGTGACGGTTTCATCGAACATCAGTTTGGTTTGGGCCGGGAAATCGCCGCCGCCGTCCCAGAACAGCAGCGCCACCGGTACTCTGGGCAAGGGCGTCAGCAGCAGAGCGAGTTGGGCGCTGCCATCTGTAACTGTCAAATCCGCCGCCCCCAAGGCCTTGGCCCGTTGCCGCAATTCGGTGGTTTTTCCCGCGAAACGAGCGGCCAGTGGCTTTTCCACCGCCTTTTCCATGGTCACCGCCTTGGAGACGGTGTTGGGAAATTCGATGAAACCTTTCCAAACGCCGCTTGGCTTCTTCCAGCCGCCCTGGGCCAGGTGGTTCAAGATAAAAACCTGCTCGTAACGCCCCAGCGCGCCGGCAGATCGGCGAGATTCAGCGAGGCGGCCCGCTCCTTGGCCCATTTGAGGGCGTCGGCGGCCAGGTCGCGGCGCAGCCATTTGCCATCGGCGTACTGGGCGGCCAGCTCCGCTTCGCTTGCCGCCAGCAGATCCGGCGGAATATGCGGGCAGTTTTTCAGCGGAAGCTGTTCCGAGACCACTTTGCCGGCGAAGGCCAGACAGGTGGAAAAGCCGCAATCGCGGCAATTCGTCCGCGGCAGCACCGTTTTATAGAGATCGACCACCGATAAGGCCATACCTCACCTCCGGGATTCTTCGTTGCTGGCGTCGGTCGTCTGGCAGCCAGCCGTCGTTTTCACTTCAATGTATCGAATCGCCTGAGGGTAAAACTTATTCCAGTTTTGGGACACTGTCAGCCGAATA
>JAIRRG010000239.1 GCA_031256095.1 Desulfobulbaceae bacterium | reverse complement strand
GCCACACGCGGGCCTGAAAAAGCGGATGGCCGAGTTGCTTGATTTCAGCGTCATGGGCGCCTTTCAAAAACGGCGGGCAGGGGCGCTGTCCGGCGGCATGAAACAGAAACTGCAACTGGTCTGCGCCTTGATCCACACCCCGGCGGTGCTGCTCCTCGACGAGCCGACCAACGGCGTCGATCCGGTCAGCCGCCGGGATTTCTGGCGCATTTTAGGTCAGTTGCGCGATGGGAAGGTGGCGATTTTGGTTACAACTTCGCATCTTGATGAGGCGGACCGCTGCGACCGCGTCTATCTGCTCGACCAAGGCCGGCTGACCGCCAGCGGCACGCCCGCCGGGCTGCGCGCCGCCATGGCCGGCACACTCCTGATTGTCAAAAGCGCCGAGCCGCTGGCCCTGCGCCGTCTGCTGCGCGAACGGACCGGCATCGATGCCCTGCCCTTCGGCGACAATTTGCACATCTTGTCGCGTGACGAGGTGGGCGACCGGGAAAAATTGGGGCGGGCACTGGCCGAAGCCGGCGTCGAAGGAGAAATCAGCACCGGCGTTCCGGCCATGGAAGACGTCTTCATCGCCCTGGCGCATGGCGATAGCGACGACGATGAAGACGGTGGCGACGCTCCCGCCTCCAGCCATTCGTTTGGCGGCCAGCCGGTGGTTGAGGTGAAAAATTTGACCCGCCGCTTCGGCAAATTCGTCGCCGTTGATCACCTCAGCCTGACCGTCATGCCGGGTGAAATTTTTGGCTTTTTAGGCCCAAATGGCGCCGGCAAGAGCACGACCATCCGTATGCTCTGCGGCCTGTTGCAGCCATCCGGCGGCGAAGGCCAGGTCGCTGGTTTTGATCTTCGCCGCGACACGGAAGCAATCAAGCGGCGCATCGGCTACATGAGCCAGAAATTTTCTCTCTACGACGACCTGACGGTGACGGAAAACATTAACTTTTACGGCGGCATCTACGGCCTGGGCGGCGACCGGCTCAGCGCCCGGCGCGACTGGGCCATAGCCATGGCTGGCCTCACCGGACGCGGTCGCGACTTGACGCGGCTCTTGCCGGGCGGCATCAAACAGCGGCTGGCCCTGGCCTGTGCCATCCTCCATGATCCGCCGGTGGTTTTTCTCGACGAGCCGACCTCGGGCGTCGACCCGGTCAGCCGCCGCCGCTTCTGGTCGCTGATCCACCGCATGGCCGAAGGCGGCAAGACCATTTTTGTTTCCACCCACTATATGGATGAGGCCGAATACTGCGGGCGGCTGGCGTTGATCTCGGATGGCAAAATGATCGCCCACGGCTCGCCGACAGCGCTGAAAAAAGCCAACGGCGAGAATACGCTCGAAGACGTGTTCATCACTTTGGTTACCGCCGCCGGACACCGCCAGGAGGCGGTCGCGGCATGAAAGCGCGGCGCCTGGTCGCCATCGCCCACAAGGAAAGCCTGCATCTCTTGCGGGATTGGCGCAGCCTGGCCTTGGCTCTGGCCATGCCTTTGCTTTTAATCCTCGTTTACGGCTACGCCCTGACCTTTGATCTGCGCCATGCCCCCATCGTCATTTGCGACCAGTCGCAGAGCCGGGAAAGCCGGGAACTGATCAGCCTGATAACCGGCACACCCTATTTCGACCTGGTCGGCTACGTCGCCGATACCAATAACCTATCGCAATATTTGATTCATGGTCGGGCGATGCTCGGCCTCGTCATTGCCCGCGATTTCGCCGAGAACATCGCCGCCCAGCGACCGGCCACCGTCCAATTGCTGATCGATGGCAGCGACGCCAACACCTCGCGGCTGGCCAGGGGCTATGCCGAGACGGTGACGGCCCTCTATTCCCGCACCGTCATGCTGCGGACGGTCGATGCTTCGCGCCTGCCTGGTCAGGCCGATTTACGCCCGCGCAGTTGGTACAATCCCGATTTGCGCAGCCAAAATGTTTTGGTGCCGGGCATCATCGCCATGGTCATGGTGGTGGTGGCGGCGCTCTTGACCAGCACCACCATCGCCAAGGAATGGGAAAGCGGCTCGATGGAACAACTGATCAGCACGCCGGTTCAAGCCGACGAATTGATTTTTGGCAAGGTTGCGCCCTATTTTGTCATTGGTATGCTTGACGTGGCTCTGGCCGTGGTGGTCGGCCGCCTGGTGTTTGCCGTGCCCATCGCCGGTAACGCCGCCCTGCTCTTCGCCCTATCGGCCCTCTTTCTCTGCGGCGCCCTGTTTTTGGGCCTGCTTTTGAGCAGCGCTTTGAAGAGTCAGGTGCTGGCCAATCAATTGGCCATCCTCACCGGCTTCCTGCCAACCCTGATTTTAAGCGGTTTTGTCTTCGCTATCGCCAACATGCCGCAGCCGCTGCAATGGCTGACCTATATCGTGCCAGCCCGTTATTTCATCGTCATTCTTCGTGGCATTTATCTGAAAGGTATCGGCCTGGAAATTCTGTGGGTCCAGGTGGTTTTTTTAGCTATCTATGCCCTCATCATGCTTTTTCTCACCAGGAAAAAACTGGTGTTGCGCCTGGAGTAAGCCATGTTCGCCCGCGTTCGCCATCTGGTACGAAAAGAATTTTTGCAAATGCTGCGTGACCCGCGGATGCGGGTGGTGCTGCTCGGAGTGCCGGTGATCCAGATGACGGTCATGGCCTTTGCCCTGACCACGGATGTCACCGACATTCTCTGCGCCGTGGTTGACCGCAACCATTCCGTTCTGTCGCGGCAACTGATCGCCGATTTCACGGCCAGCGGCTATTTCCGCTTCCGCGCCGTCACGGAAAATGAGGTGGCGCCGTTACTTGACCGCGGCGAAATACGGGCGGCGTTACTGATTCCAGAGGATTTTTCGCAAAAACTCCTGGCCGGTCACGACGCGGAAATCCAGCTCATCACCGACGGCAGCGACAGCAACAGCACGGCCATCATTGACGGTTACGCCCAGACTATTACCGAATCTTTCAATCAGGCATGGCTGCAACAGAACCTGCAACAAAAAGGCATAACAACGCCGCCGCTGATGGTGACCTGCGCCAGCCGTTCCTGGTTCAACGTCAATCAGGAAAGCCGCCTCTATTTCGTGCCCGCCTTGCTCGGCGTCATGCTCTTCATCTTCAGTATCCTCCTGCCGAGCATCGGCATCGTCCGCGAGAAGGAAATCGGCACTATCGAACAGGTGATGGTGACGCCGGTTGGCCGCATGGATTTCGTACTGGGCAAGATTTTGCCTTATCTGGTCACCAGCTACCTCACGATGACCATCATGCTGACTGTGGCCATGCTGATCTTTGGCGTACGGGTAGTCGGCAGCGCCGTCCTTCTCTATTGCCTAACTGGAATTTATCTCTTTGGCAATATGGGATTGGCCCTCGTGATCAGCGCCTCGGCCAAGACCCAGCAGCAGGCGCTACTCACCAGTTTTCTCGTGATGATGCCATCGGTGCTGCTGAGTGGCTTCATGTTCCCGATCCACAACATGCCGGAACCAGTGCAGGTCGCCACCTGGCTCAATCCGATGCGCTGGTATCTGGAAATCTTGCGCGGCATCATCCTGCGCGGCGTCGGCGTGAAAATACTGTGGCCGCAGATCGCCGCCCAAACCACCCTGACCACCGCCTTCCTGACTTTGGCCGTCAGCCGTTTCCAGAAGACCTTGCAGTGAGATATGCAAT